>JASLJW010000149.1 GCA_030747885.1 Candidatus Thalassarchaeaceae archaeon | reverse complement strand
CATAATGCAGATATCATTGAATTTGCAATTGAATTAATTTACAAGTGATTCACGGCTCTTACGTATCTTTAATTTGATACTGAAAATGCTTTGTCTTCTAGGAATAGACTCAAATAGGCCGCTTCGGTCGCAGCGTTGCCTAACACAGGAGTGATACACATGGGATCGCAATGGGAAGACAAAAGTAAACCGCACTTGAACATCGTTTTTATTGGTCACGTAGACCATGGAAAGTCAACGACCGTAGGTCGACTTCTCCTTGATAGTGGACATATTGAAGCGCACGTAATTGAGAAGAATGAGAAGCTTGCAGCAGAGCAAGGTAAGGCCGGATTCGGACTTGCTTATGTTATGGACGGGCTCAAGGAAGAGCGAGAGCGTGGAATCACGATCGATGTCGCTCACAAGGAATTCTTTACTCCTAATTGGTATTACACAATCATTGACGCTCCAGGTCACCGTGACTTCGTGAAGAATATGATTACTGGTACTAGCCAAGCAGATGCAGCAGTTCTACTATGTGCAGCAAATGATGGTGTAAACGCTCAGACTAAGGAACACGCTTTCCTTGCTAAGGTTTTGGGAGTCAAGCAATTGATTGTTAACGTCAACAAGATGGACATCAGTGGTGTAGATTACTCAGAGGCCAAGTACAACGAAGTTTGTGAACAGGTCGATGGACTTCTAAAGATGGCAGGATTCAATCCTGCAGATGTTCCTAAGATTCCTTGTTCTTCATTCAATGGTGAGAACTTGTACGATGGTTCCGATAACATGGGATGGTGGAAGGGCACCGAGTTCAACGGTAAGTCAGTCAAGACTCTGTTTGAGTGTATTGATGCAGTTCAGCAACCAGATAAGCCAGTTGATAAGCCACTACGTCTACCAATTCAGGACGTTTACAAGATTAGCGGAATCGGTACTGTACCTGTCGGTAAGATCGAGACTGGAACTCTAAATGTGGGCAAGAACGTTGTATTCAACCCGAGCCAACAGACTGCAGAAGTCAAGAGTATCGAGATGCATCATACTCAGGTCGCTAAGGCAGAACCTGGTGATAACGTTGGATTCAACGTTCGTGGTCTTGCAGCTACAGATATTCGCCGTGGTGATGTTGCAGGTTATGCAGACAATGCTCCAACATTCGTTCGACACGACGAAACATTCACTGGACAAATCCAGTTAATGGATATTCCAAAGGCAATTGGTGCAGGATACACTCCAGTATTCCACGCACACACTGCTCAAGTTGCAGTTCGTTTCGTGGAACTCTTGCAGAATGCTAAGACCAAGGAAGCTAATCCAGCTTACCTCAAGTCTGGCGATGCTGCTCTAATCAAGTTCCAGCCAACCAAGCCTATGGCAATCGAAGAGATGGGTACTTTCCCAGAACTTGCTCGCTTTGCTATTCGAGATATGGGTAAGACAGTCGCTGCTGGCGTCTGTATGAAGGTCCACAAGAACTGAGTTTGAGAATGGTTTAGGAGTTCGGAGTCGGATTCCCATGCCAGTTATCACTACAATCAAACTTACTGGAGAGGATCATCGAGCTGTTGATGGAGTTGCTACATTAATCAAAAAAATTAGTGACGACAAATCAGTCAAAATCCGTGGACCTATCCCACTTCCAACTCGAAGATTGGTAGTTCCTTGCCGTAAGTCACCAGATGGTGAAGGCGCTGAGACATGGGATCATTGGGAAATGCGTATTCACAAGAGACTGATTGAATTGGTTACGAATACAGCCAAGGATCACAAAGCACTAGAAGATTTGATTCGAATCCCAATTCCAGATTCTGTGACTATCGAAATCAATCTACGTCAAGTGAATTGAATAAATTCAGATTGAAGCGGTTTCAGCATATCCCATTTTGATCATAGCTTTTGCTAGGACTTCTGGAAAAACGAAAATATCACCGACGAGAGGTTGAACTTCATTTCCATCGAAGTCCATTACTGGTTGTTCTACATCTTTGATGAATCGTATTCTAAGGCAATCCTCAGCAATTTCTGGAAGAGTTTCTTCTTCATTTGCCTCGATGATTGGTTCTTCTTCATCCCATCCTTCATCAATATGAAGATCAGGAGGCGGTATTTGTTCATCCATTACTTGCTGAGATGAATCTTCAGCAGGAATAAATTCGGTCAGTGGAGAAATACCTTGAACAGGAACTGAAGGGATTGTGGATTCCCCAATTCCATTTTGCATTTGTTCCCAATCAATTTCTTTTTGGAATTTTTCAATTAGCCGACAAGCCCCATCATAGAATGCACGTTCAACAGGATCATGTTGATCCCAATTCGGCTCAGAAATATCTGCGGATCCTCCTCGATTTAACAAAGTCCTCATATTTGCATGACGAACAAAGGCATTCAGTCGATGTTGTGTGATTGAACCAATTGCCCACCGGATATTGTTTTGGCGTTTCTGTAGCAATTGAATCTTAGCTCCCCAGCCCTCGCGCCTAATACATTCGTCCATTTCAATTTCAATTGATTGAGTAAGTTGAGAGACTAAATTCCAAAAATCAGATGTAGGAAGAGGGACAGGAAGATCTTGTTCTGCTTGTGATCTTTGAAGTGCCATTAATCGTGATTCTATAGCTTGAATTGCTTGTTCAGACAAAGAATTGGGTGCTGTGACCTCTGTTGAACCGACTGCCATCCTTTCGTATAGCCTCAGGCCGCTTCATGAACAATTCGTCAGTAAATAGCCAATATCGGGGAGCCGGACGGTTCAAACCCACCTTTGTACCTTCAACGGTATGGAGTCTGTCGAGTCACGCCGGTCGGCCGTCACTCTCGTCGTTCTTCTTGTGGTAATGTCTACTTCTCCAATACTCATAGGAGCAAATGAAATTCCTTGGATTGGCCCATCGACCTTCTTGCTTGAGGAAGCGATTGTAGATGGTTTTGAAATCGAATCCAATGGGACAGTTAGTGATGCATGGATCGTCTTAGATTCTGATGGTTCCGATGATTTTTCGGCACGTGGTTGGCAAGCTGACTTTCCTGGAAGGAATTTTTCACATGGAATCTTAGAAGACACCTCTACCACATTGTTTCCTGGTGAACTAAGTTTAGATAATGCAGCGAATCATGGTAGAATTCATGATTTTGAGAATCTACAGTATCAATTCAATAGATGGACTTCAGGAGGTACTACTAGTGTTTGGGAAGTGTTTGACCCATCGACTCTTTCTGGTAATGTTGTGACGATTAACACTTCATTTGGTCAATCACAGACTGCTAGGGAGAATGGTGGAGGATATGCACCTAGGCATGCCACTGATGGCTCTCTCATTGCTTTGACTCAATCTGACCAGTCGTTGGATGCAGGTATACATTCGTGGATAGAGAGCCCAGTTTCATCATTACCTAATTACGTGTCAAATCTGACCTTCACGCTAGATCATTGGTTACACATTTGGACAGATTCAGATACTTCAGGAGCAGGTGCAGGGGCATGGATTGAAGCATCATTTGATGGAGGAAATTCTTGGAATTGGGTTGAGCCTGAAGGAGGCTATGGAAATACAATATCCACCTCGGCCCCTGTTCCAAATGGTGCAATAGGATCTGGATTTCCGGCATGGGCTAGCATTAATGCAACGGGCTGGCAACGTTCGACTGTAATATTCGACGACCATCCCTTGATATTGAATGCTACGAGTATTTCTGTTCGCCTTGTAATTTGGACTCCAATCACCCAGTCAGTTGATCGACCAGGATGGTTCATTGATAGAGTAGGTTTTGAGAATGAAGGGCATCCACCTGGTGCTTGGTTTCATGGAAATTTGAATGGAGAATATGCGGCAAATACCAATTCTCAATTAGTGTTAGAAGCGAATTTATCAGGGACATCTGGACCATTAGTTTTCCAATATGCAGCGGATTTTGATATGGAGGGAGACATATACGATAATTGGCATGTTGAATTGAGTCATGATGGAAATAATTGGACATCAATTACACCAACATTAGGACTTCCAGGTCATGGAGTGTATGTGAATGGAACCACGATTATTGATGATTCTAATGGATGGGAATCATTACAACATTCTATTCCTAATGGATTCAATTCATCAATATTAATTCGTTTTAGATTTGAATCAGACCCTACAGGTGGAACCGGTTTTGGAGGATTGACAATTGACCCACCTGAAGGACTCGCCTTAGATGATGTACGCGTTGTTGAAATTGTTTCGGCGAATGAAATAGAGGTGGCCCGTTGGAATTTCAATGATTCTAGTACAGCAAACCATTCGAGAGTCGGAACCAGTTCTGTAGATCAATGGCAATTTCTGCCAAATGTTGGAGTGAATGGACCCTGGGAGGATCTAGAATCATTTGAAGATTCAATTTTAGTTCCCTTGGGATGGGATATTGATACCCCTAATGGATTTGGGTGGGCATTTGGTGAATTGAATTCAACTGGCCCAGATCCTACTAGTTTTCCAGGCGGAGGGAAGGGGGCAGGCGTACAACTCAATTCACCATATAGGCAGAATTCGTTAACTCATCTCTATTCACCATCAATACCAATTCCTCTCGGAAGTAGAGCAACTCTTCAATTCGATCATTTCATTTGTGCAGAATCTGGTTGGGATGGCGGAGCACTCTATGTTTCCACTGATCAAGGACATACCTGGTCTCATTTCGGCTCTCATATTCCTGATTGGTATGATTCCATGCAATACAATAATTCTCTAAGCCCTTTCATTGGCCAAATGGCATGGGATGGTTCAAGACAGAAAGGTGGAGGTTGTGGAACCAACACTTCGTTTGTTCAGAAGTCAGCAGATATGAGTAATTTTGCTGGAAGAAATGTATTGCTTAGATTCACCTTTTTCTCTGATACATATTTTGAATCAAGTGGTTGGTATATCGACAATGTAGGGATTGCCATTGATGTGTTTGAAGAGGCAGGAAATTGGACATCCCCCCTCATTTCGTCTGATGCGTTAGGTTGGGGGTCTGTCGATATTAATGGAAAAGTACCAGAGGGAACATCTGTTTTAGCTAGTGTTTTAGATTCTCAAGGAAGCCCAGTTGTTGGATATATTGATCGAAGATTACCAATGCATCTAGCAGATCTTCATGGGCAATCATCACTTGATGCAGATAATGGAATATTTTTGCGATTACAACTTAGTTCTTCAGAAGAACATAGAACCCCTAGGATTAGCGAAGTTTCGATAAATGGCACTCGATTTCTTAGTGGATTCGCAGTGAATTCAACAGGATGGGAATTAGATTCATCACTTGAAGTTCAGCATACTGAGGGGTTAATTGAAAACCCTACTTTATTGACAAAACGAGTAGAAGGGCCATTCATTGTTTCAGAAAGAAGAGTGGAAGGAATCCAACTTGAAACAATATCTGCAGGTGTAATGATCCAAGTAATTGCAGATGGTCAACAAGTACATTCAGCGATGATAAACAATGGAACGATTTCGTTCTTCAAGCCGGCTACTATTGTGAGTTTTATTCTTGATTTTCAGCCGGGTGCTCAATTAGAACAATTATCCATTCATCCTATTCTTTCCACACCATCGTTTGGCCCGTCTGTTGATGTGTTAAATGATGGAATAATTGATTGGTCATGGATGAATTCAGTTGATGGAGAACCATTGGCATTCGGTCTTTTCCAAGGCCCAGTTCTCGAATCCAATTCTTCATTTTTGAATGGTTCAATGGATTTTTCATTGCCAGAGGAAGCTGATTGGAGAACAGCAACATTGCTCATTCGTCCAAATTCGGGAACCAATGTAACCTATACAGTTAGAGCGGGGTCTTCAATTCAAAATCGTGTACTTTCATCAGGAGATGTTTCAATCGTAAGATTCGATGGGTCTGTACTTCGTGCAGCTCAATCATCATCCATGAATTCGATTTCTATGGGTCCAAATTATAGCATGCAGATGAGGAATTTAGAAATTGAAGTTAATTCCAGCCATGATGTTTCAGCATCAATTTCACTTATTTCAGTTGATTATTATCTAGAGGTTAATTTGTCTAATTTAGGGCCAATAATTGAATCATATAGGATGAATTTCATTGAATCTACGTCCGGTTCGATTAACCCTCTTCTTCGAATCCCAGTGCATTTGAGTCAAGGTATAGGGGGAGGATTGATTTTTGATGGAAAGGTGATTCAAAATCCATTGATTACGGATCGTGTACTATCTCATCCTACTACATTTGTTCCAGAAATTACTTCTGAGATAGTTACTGAGCACGAACATTTGTTTGATTCTTCTTTGATTGAGAAAGTCAATCTTCATTTTGAAGTCGAAGGATTACAATCCAATCCTAGTTTCCAATTGGATATATCTGGAGGGCAACCAATCACCATTAACGAATTGGGTGGCCCATTTTCATTATCATCACCTAGCATGATTATTGATGAAAAATCAGTCCGAATCACTTGGCCAATTAATGTTGATTGGTCCATCAATGATGTTGATGAAGTCACTTTGTTAACAACTGCAATAGATCATCTCAATCGCTCTTGGGGTCCTGCAGAGGGCATTGTAGGCTATGGTGGATTATTGGGAATAGAAAATGACATGGAGATTGTTGACTTTATGGTTGAAGATGGACTTGGAAGAGATTTAATTGATTCAAGATTGTATGGATATCCTCTACATTTACATCCTGAAATGAATATTTCAGCCTCTGGTTTGGTACGATTTGAAGGCATCGTAGGCCCTATTCCTTCTGATTCTGCAGTGGTTGGAATAGATGTAATCAATGGAAATCAAACATGGTCTTATCTTGCTGATGAGGTTGCTGCTGATGGAACATGGACGACCACTTTGGCATTACCAAATGCAGTGAACAATTCACCTTCAACAGTATGGGAGATTCGCCCACGTCTGATTAGAATTGGACCAGTAGATCAGATACGTGTAGGTGTCTCAGATTCATCAGTCATTTCTTCTCCTGGTATGTATAGATTGGATTTAGATGCCCCCATAGTGGGGCGTCTTCTAGCAGATATAGGTGGAATCCAAAGGCCACTTGATCAGGACATCTGGTCACTTTCAAGACCATTGATAATGTCCCTTGAGATTGTTGAGGCTGAATCATTATCTAGAGAACTTACTTTGATGACTTGGATTGAGTCTATTGATGATCTAAATTTAGATGGAGTGGCCCAACCTAGTGAGTATAATTCAAAATTAGTTCTTCTTCCATCTAATGCCCATGATGTTGGAATAATAAATCTTGGACTTATGGATTTATCACAAGGCAATGACGGGGCATTGGTTTCTGTTTATGTTTCAGGTTCTGATGCTTCTGGAAGGATGTATTTGGATGGCGGCCAAGGAGGAATGCATGCAGATCTTGCAACATTCCGATTAGCCCAAGAAAGACCAACTCAAATAGATAGAAATTCAGTATCAATGGATACTATTGATGGTACTCTTCTTCATGCAGTTAGCCATTCACTGAGTTTCCCGATAGAAGATCTCAATGGATATACATCAATTGATGAAATCCATCTTTGGATTTCTGGTTATGGCAATGAATCAGGACATTTGATTCATCGTCCGTTATTGGGTGATCTAGTTGCTGTTGAAGGAAGTGTGATGGTACCCTTAGGAGCAGATTTTGTTGCGACTGACGATACTGGAAATTATGGGCTTGCAACCTTCACATTTGCGACTGGAGAAAATGCTCCCTTTGATTGGACCTTAGAATCGTTAATTCCTGCTATTACAGTGGTAGAGGATGAGGCAATGTTGGACCTCGATTTGTTTACTTTGGCCGATTTAGAATGGACTTTGGATGATTCCACTTCTTGGTCGGTATTGGAAATGGAGGATTTGACTGCTCCATTTGGTAGATTCTATGATGGAATGATGCATGCTGCAGACGGTGACGCCATCTTATGTCGTTTACAGATGGTTCATTCATCTAATGGCAGACCACTTTCAGTTCCCCCAGTAGGAAGAAATGTTGTAGTGGACCCACATTTTGAAGAAGTAATGGAAACTACTCCTGGTGTTTTAGTGAATGGAACCATTGACTCGAATGGAATTGTTGAGTTCATTGTAGTTTTACCTCAGACAGAGAGGGATTCTCAAGGAACTCTTCGAGGGCGATTAATGGGTACTGGGACCATTCACTGGGGTGGATTTGATGTTGATGTAGTCGTTGATAGAACAGCCCCAAGATTAGAATTCTTACAGACAAGTCTTGCTGCCATCCAAACAAATCGTCTTGATTCACAACAAGTGTCCTTTTCGATTTTAGATTTAGGAGGAGTGGCAGAAGAAGAGGTCCAGATGCATTGGACATTCCGACGATTTGGAGTTGATATTCCCGGTTCTGATGGTACTCAATCAATTGGTCCACCAATGCCTCAAGGCGTGACTTTTGGAGTTTCCAATAATGTGGATATTTCGACTGTTAAATCCAGTGAATTACAGGATGGTGATCAGCTAGTTGTTTGGTTCTCCTTCACTGATCTTTCAGGTAATCCAGTCGAGGGAATCGGTTCTCAATCAGATCCTCGAGCACCATTACTGCGAGTTGTATGGTTTGATCCTTCAGTTGAACCAATCTCAATAGAACCTCAGCCAACGAATTTGAATGGTTTAGTTCGAATCGATCTTTGGGTTCGTGATGACGGTAATCAAGGAGGAGATCTGAATGTTAGCCTGTTTGGTTGGGTGAGCGATTCTTCTGGACAAAGGTGGGTTGAATTCAACCGTACTGATGTTGAATTACTCCCTGGAGGTTCAATGGAAGTTAGTTTTGAGATAGAAGCGTGGCAAGTAGGTCAGATGCTATTGATTGCAGTGATGGATGAGGATATTGAAAATGGAACAACACTTCCTCCGATTCAAGTAATTGATCCATTGGCTGATCGGTCTCTTTTGGATGCAGCATTGAGTGGTGATTTGACTGTAATTGGATTATTGATAGTTGTCTTTAGTGGACTTGGATTTATGATTGGTCTTTTTGTGGTCCAAAGGAATACTGAAGCGATATCTTGGGATGATGAAGATGACATTCCTTTGCCTGAAGAAGCCCCTCCATCTAGGCCAAAAGGTCACTGGCCCTCTCCCCCTACTCGCTTCCCAGACGAACAAGAATGAATTCGTAAACCTCAAGCACGAAGTCCTGTAGGAGAGGCTGAGCAGGGGTACCCCTTTGAACACTCACCCAAACATTGCACGTACAACGAATAACGGGTGAGTTTTTTTGTCGCATTCCGACATGTTTTGATTCGCAATCTGTTCGGAATATGTCTCCGATTTGCACTCCTAGGTGAGTCCTATTTATCTCGGAATAGCCAACCTACTAGAGTTGTTCTCTCCCATACTTTCTCCATGATTGTAGCCGCCTCTTTGCCAAATACATCTTCTGCAATATCTGTTCCCCAACCGTGCATTTTCTTGAGGGTATAGAATACTGCGACCGAAGCAGCAGCAACTCCAGCACCAGTAGCGACAATACCCAAGCCCGTACTAATGACTGCACCTTTCGCGACAAGAAGTACGTCACCAATCTGTTCACGCTCCCAA
>JASLJW010000148.1 GCA_030747885.1 Candidatus Thalassarchaeaceae archaeon | reverse complement strand
TTCTTCAATCAGGTCTTCTCTATCCATTGATAGTGGCATTGGGTTAATGTCTGATCTGCGTTCATCACCGTGCTTTTCGACCATTTCATTTAGTTCCTGAATGAGGATATCAAGTCGGCGCGACTTTGAAGAAATAATATCTCTAAGATCTGCAATCTTGATTTTTAATTCATTGTGTTCATTCTCGACCTTTTCAACATCAAGTCGGCTAAGTTGATACAATCGACGTTCTGCAATTGCTTTTGCTTGGGGCTCTGTAAAATCAAATGGTGCAATCCCTGCCATCGTTTCATTGCCTTGCAATACTGCTTCAAATTGCTCTCTACTAGAGCTGGATTTACCCACTGTAATTACATCATCAATCCGTGCCTGTGCTTTGACTAGGCCTTCGAGAATATGTGCTCTAGCTTCGGCCTTTTCTAGTTCGAATTGTGCTCTCTTTTCGATGACTGATTCTCTGTGCTCAACATATGTGTGGATCATCACCGGGAGAGTAAGTAGAACTGGCCTTCCATCCAAGATACCCATCATATTCGCCGAATATGATTCTTGTAATCGGCTGGATTTGAACAACTGATTGAGAACCGCATGAGGGTCCGCATTATTTTTCACTTCAATTACTACGCGTATTCCTTCCTTGGAAGATTCGTCACGAATATCTCGGATTCCAACTATTGTTCCTTTTGTGACTGATTCTGCGATGTGTACAAGCATATCTGCCTTTTTTACTTGATATGGGATTTCATTAATTACAATCTTCTTTCCATTGGAATCATCGTAAACATCACACTTGGAACGTACATGAAATCGCCCTTTCCCATGTTTATACATGTCATAGATTCCATCAACTCCATGGATAGTTGCTCCAGTGGGGAAATCAGGGCCTGTAACATGGTGCATATATTCCTCTATTGAGACGCTTGGCATACCTTGATTTTCGTCTCCTTCCTCAAGAATTCGACTTACATGCAATCGAATTGCACCTGCAACTTCTGTAAGGTTGTGAGGCGGAATTCTCGTTGCCATGCCAACTGCGATACCGTCACTTCCATTCAGAAGTAGGTTGGGCAATCTTGCAGGAAGAACTGACGGCTCCATCTCTGAATCGTCGAAATTGGGTTGAAAATCAACGGTCTTCTTTTCGATATCTTCCAACATGTGTTTAGAAATTCTATCTAAACGACTCTCTGTATATCGCATTGCTGCAGGCGGATCTCCATCGATTGAACCGAAATTCCCTTGCCCATCGATAAGTGGGTATCTCAATGAAAATTCTTGAGCCATTCTTACCATTGTATCGTAGATCGATTGGTCACCATGTGGGTGGTATTTACCCATGACTTCTCCAACAGAACGTGCTGATTTACTGAATTTCTTTTCAGAGGTATGACCTCCTTCATGCATTCCGTAAAGGACACGTCGATGTACTGGTTTCAATCCATCTCGAGCATCTGGTAGAGCTCTTCCAATAATTACAGACATTGCATAATTGATGTACGATGTTTTCATTTCCTCATTTAGAGGCTGATTCAAAATATTCCCCGTTTCTACGGTGTCGCCACTTTTTTCATTCATTGTCTCATCTTCAGATGTCAAGGTTAGTCACCTCCTTAGCGTGCTTTTCGATAAACGCCCTTCTATCTGGGACATCATCTCCCATTAAGATCTCAAACATCCGATCTGAATCTTCTGCATCTTTGACGGTAACTTTCAGCATGGTTCGAGTTTCTGGATTCATCGTAGTCTCCCATAGTTGTTCAGGATTCATTTCACCAAGACCCTTGTATCTCTGAACACCGATTTTTGTGTTGGGATTATCTCCTCTTAACTCTTCAAGAATTGTGTCTCTCTCTTCATCTGTAAATGCATACTTGCTAACTCTTCCCTTAGAGAGTTGGAATAGAGGTGGTTGTGCAATGTATACATGTCCCTTTTCTATTGCAGGTCGCATAAATCTCCAGATGAAAGTTAGCATAAGAGTGCGAATATGTGCTCCATCTACATCAGCATCCGTCATAATGATGATTTTGTTATAACGTAATTTTTCAGTATCAAAGCTACCTTCTTCTTCAGTATTGTTCCCTACTCCTGCACCAAGGGCCCGAATCATTGTTTGTATTTCTTGATTCTGGAATACTTTTGCAGCGTTGTGCTTTTGCCGTTCAACATTGAGAATTTTTCCACGTAGTGGTAGAATTGCTTGAATGCGGCGATCTCTACCTGTTTTGGCGGACCCTCCTGCTGAATCACCTTCGACGAGATAGACTTCACATTCACTTGGATCTCTTGATTGACAATCTGCAAGTTTCCCAGGTAGTCCACCCCCCTCTAAAACGCCCTTTCTACGAGTCAAATCACGTGCTTTTCTTGCAGCTTCTCTTGCCTTCGATGCGAGAACCGCCTTCTCAACAATCTGTTTCGCAACAGAGGGGTTCTCTTCGAAGAATTCACCTAATTTGTCGTAAACAATTGTTTGGACGATGCCTGTAACTTCGCTGCTAACCAACTTATCTTTTGTTTGGGATGAGAATGATGGATCAGGATGCTTTACGCTAACTACTGCGGCCAAGCCTTCTCGAACGTCATCTCCTGAAAGCGAATCTCCTTTGAGTAAATTCTTTTTCTTGGCGTAAGAGTTTACAGAACTGGTCAATGCAGTACGCAACCCTGACATGTGGGTCCCTCCATCTTTGTTTCGAATGATATTCGTATAGCAGCGAATCGATTCACTGAACGCATCTGACCATTGTAGAGCAAGCTCGACCTCTACAGTCCCTTTCTCAATTTCCTTTTCCCCTCTGATTTTGATGACTTCTGCATGGAGGACTTCTCGCCGTTCATTGAGTTGCCCTACGTACTCTGCAAGGCCACCTTCATACAGATGTTCTACAACATGAGGCTCCGAACTTCGCTCATCTGAAATTTTTATTTTTAACCCCGCATTAAGGAAAGCGGTTTCACTCACTCTAGTATTTACTTCCTCTAAATCAAACTCGACAACTTCGGTAAAGATGCCCAAATCAGGTTTGAAGGAAATCATTGTGCCGGTGTCGTCACAAGTACCAATTTCTTTGAGCGGTTCAACTGGTATGCCTGCTTCATAGCGTTGAAAATATATTGTACCATCGCGATGAATGGTCATTTCCATCCATTCAGAAACCGCATTTACTGCTGAAACGCCAACTCCATGAAGGCCCCCTGAAACTTTGTATGAGCTATTGTCGAACTTCCCTCCTGCATGTAACTTGGTCATGATGACTTCTGCCGCAGATATTCCGTAATCCTCGTGAATCCCTACAGGAATGCCTCTACCATAATCTCTAACGGAGAGGGAATTGTCTGAATGAAGCGTTATGTCGATGGAATCTGTATGTCCTGCAAGATGCTCATCGACGGAATTGTCGACTACTTCCCAGATGCAGTGGTGGAGTGCAGATCCGTCGTGAGGGTCTCCAAGGTACATCCCTGGCCTTTTGCGGACGGCCTCCAATCCCTCGAGTACCTGGATACTATCTGCGCTATAACTGTCTTCCATTTTCTCACCAATGCACAAAGGGCCCCGTAGGGGCCCTTTGAGAACTTCCTATACTCCAATTGAGGGCATATAAACAAGTTGACCAATATACTCCAAAAAAGGCCGAAGAGGCCCTTTTCCACGTAATTCGGCCCCTAATTTTTCTACATCATGATTAAACCGGTATCGCTAGTCAGGCGGCCTGATGCCTCTACCCAAAGTGTGCGTGACATTGTCTGGCAACACCTTGGAAGAGATGTTGGAAGATGCTGCTTTGGCCACAGCTGCAGGTGCAGATTTGATTGAGGTACGTTTCGATCAACTTTGGATTAAGAAAATCGAAGTAATCGAAGAAAATTCTGAAGATGAGAAGAAAAAAAATCGAAAGAAATGGGAATCTCATCCTATTCCTTTGGAGGATGTAGATGTAGAATCATGCATAGATGCACTGAAAAGTGGGATTACAATTCCCTACATCTTCACATGTAGGCCTCGGCGACAAGGTGGTAATTTTCCAGGAGATGAATCGGGACGAATAGCAATATTAGAGACTGCAATTCGTTCTGGTGCAGCATACATTGATTTAGAGACAGATATTGAATCGGAGGAGCGATTGAAATTGGTGAGTATTGCGGGAGATTCTACGAAAGTAATTGCTTCGGAGCATCTAGGATCACCTCCTAGCGTGGACGAGATTCTTGCTCAAGTAGATGAGATGACTTCCATGGGGGCGATTGTAAAGATTTGTTATCGCCTCAACACCAAAGGAGGAGCATTGAGAGTACTAGAGGCAGCTAAAGTTGTAGGTGCTCGTGAAAATGCATGTGAAATCGCATTGATGGGGCTTGGAGAAGGTGGAGATTGGACCAGAATCCATGCTCCAGTGATTGGTTCCACGTTGGTATATGCTACAATGGAGGACTCTTTCGACGTGATTAGACAAGGAAGAATCAATTTTGAAGACCTCTATATCGCTTGGGATCTTCTTGAATACGAATGATTAGTCATCGTTCCTGTATGTACTAGGAGTGCTAGTATTATTCTCAATCATGGGCATTAGTTCAACAGTTTCTGTACTGCTATCCCATGCTCCCCTAGAATATTTTTGATGAAGAAGAATTGGTGAGGCAATCAGAAGCATTGGAAGTGAACAACAAATCATGTAAACCGAGGTTTTTGGCAGTAATATTCGTTCTTCTACCAATACTATAATTTGAGCTACCATATTTTGTCCTCGAGCCGGAGCATAATTGTTTCTCGAGTTATTTTTCGCATCTAGAACTAGATACATTCCATCATTTGAATTCGAACTAAAGAATCCTCCAGAGGAGGAACTTCCACCGTCTTCAAAGGTGACTGAAAAATCGATGTTGCGAGTATTTTCGTATGCATGAATATCCCTATATGGAATCCATCCGAAGAATGAGAAGAAAGTAGGGTCCATCTCCCCTACTCCCTCTTCTTTACTTCCCAATTCCTCCCATTTATAGCGATCAAAATCTAACTGTTCCATCAAGTATACATCTGCACTTGGGTCACTACTTACTGTTTGATTTGGAGCGGATGCAAAGGTTACACAGAATGTATATCGATACCCTTCAACCATATTCATTCTGATTGCAGTGTACGATTTATCTGACACATTAACTGAAGTAACGAATCCTTCATTTAATGCAGCAAGTTCTCCACCTGCTAAGAATGAATCTGTTGGGAAAAATATCTCAGGCTGATCTGTGAATCCATTGGATTGGATTAGTTCGGCATCTACTCCCCATTCGGGTGTTGTCTGGCCAGTTAGTGTGCAGGTTGATGCTGCATCGACAGGTCCCGACAATTGAACCCCTGATGGAAGAATCAATGCAATTAGAATGAGGTAGACTGGGATAATCCGCCTTCTCTTCATGCATTCATCTCCGTCTGGATCCGACAGGTCTTACA
Source organism: Candidatus Thalassarchaeaceae archaeon (assembly GCA_030747885.1). Classification (GTDB taxonomy): domain Archaea; phylum Thermoplasmatota; class Poseidoniia; order Poseidoniales; family Thalassarchaeaceae; genus MGIIb-N2. The sequence goes on along the minus strand of JASLJW010000148.1, from coordinate 4,211 downwards.
TATCCTGAATCTTTGCTCCTTCGATCTTCCCTATCAAGATGTGATGGTTTTGAAGGGGGTGTGTGCTGATCCATACCTAGAATTCCACCTTCTGTTTGGACTTCAGTGACGTCGTACGTTGGTTGTTCATCTATGGCTTGTTCTTCTTCGTTTGGTTGACGCATAATTGCCCAACCTAGAATCAGGACAATCGCCACCAATGCAAGAATTAACCAGCTACTTCCATCGCTTGGGATTAAGTCACTTAGTTCGAAATCAGAAAGGGATCTTGGTCCACTATCATCATCATCGTCTACTTCTATTTGGAACGCTTTGATTGTACATGCTTCTGTATCGTCGCATACCATTGCGATGACGATGTATGTGCCCGATTCATTCCAGCGTAGGTTTGGAACTTCTGTAGAAATTATCCAATCATTTTGGAAGTCTCCATCTCCGTTTTCATCTATTGATGGGTCAATGTCCCAATAAAGTGTAAGTGCATCATTGAGTGCTTGATTGGGGTCATTATCTGTAATTCCGTCTGCATCACTGTCGCTAGAAATATCGGTGTCTCTGTAAGCGGTAATCCCCATTTTCATGTCTTCATCTTCGTATGATAATAGTAGAACTATCGATGTCCCTAAATCCACTTCTTCATCGAATAGAGTGTCGTCAAGAATCGTTGGAGGAGTACTGACATGTATCAAACGATGAGTTTGATTTGTATCTCCTGTCCCGTATCCATCTCGAATGGTGAGAGTAACGAGATAATCTCCTGGTTGAGTAAATGTATGCCAGATATTTTCACCCGTGGAGATGGGGGATGCATCTCCAAAGTTCCATGTATACGATGTAATTCCATTCCAGTCTGCTGAATTTGGATCTGGATTTGACATTCCTGCGAATTTCGGGTCCCCATCTCTAGAGCCAATACTAGAGAAATAGAGTGGGACTCCTGCTTTTACGAAAATTCCTCCATCTGAGGCCAGAGGGTGCCAAAACTCAAATTCACTAATATTCTCACTTGGAGATGTTACTAACTCTCCATTCAATGATGCCTCATAAGTAGTCATCATAGGGACTGGAAGTGGATTCTCAATGGAAACTAGATATGATTTCAGGTGTGATTCTAGACCTAACTCATCGATAATAAGTAGAGAAACAGTATAGATGCCAGGCTCCAAGAAAGTATGAACAATCGCGCTCTGATTGGCGACAGGATCTTCTCCTTCGATAGACCAAATGGTAGTCATTGCTGAGTCATCTCCATCTGGATCAAAGGAAGTGCTTTGGAACGTATATTGTGTTGAAACTGTACCATCATCAGGTCTTGCGAATAAGGCGATTGGCCTTTGATTTAGAACCGTCACAGTAATACTAGTTGTACTAGTATTCCCATCATCATCAGTAACACTTAGGTTGACGATTTTTGTACCCGGTGTTCTCCATGCTACCGTTGGAGATATTTCGACTGAATTACTTTCAGTGAATGGTGATAATTGGTTTAGGACCCCACCATCAAGATTGACTGGTTCATCGAAAGACCAAGTTACATTTTGGATAATTCCATCATCATCTACGAAAATAGTGGGCATGTTTAGTGGAGTGAGAGTGTATGTTTCGAGCGCCTCACTGAAAACCAATCTAGGAGGCCTGTTGAGGATGGTAATATTAACTTCTAGATGAGAAACATGCACTCCATCGGAAACAGTGAGATTTAGTACATTTAACATTCCATCTGCAGTTCCAATTAACCAAGCATGATCCAGTTCAACCAATCCAATGCCACTAACTACGCGACCATCACCAAAGTCCCAAGTGAATAGAAGGTTAGAGTCCGGAACATTGTCTTCCGTGGACCTTGCATCGAAAAGTACTCTTTCATTAGTTCTCAAACTAAGTCCATTTGTAATATCGATTCCTTGAACAGTCAATCCGATAATCGGGTTAGAAGTATCGTTCACACTAATATTCCATTCAACTGGATCAGACATTGTCCCCCCACTATCTATGATTCTCGATTCTACAGTGTAGTTCGATGGGATAACCCATTCATGAATTGGATTCTTGAGTCCTGAAGAAGTCCCATCTCCGAAATCCCATGAATACGCTACAGGAGTTTCATTTTTGCTGTAGGTTTGATTATCTGTGCTGAACCCCCATTCATCATAACCAGATCCATAGAATTGGAGGCCAAGATAAGTTTGTGTTGCGTTGGCAGCAGCAGTACTAACAGCAATCGGCTTCATGTTTACCAATGAAATTGGAGCAGATATATACTCGTCAACTAGGGTTTGGCCGTAATTTCGCAGTTCTACATCGAATACCCAATTTCCATCTTCTGGGACAGTGAAGAAGATACTGGATTCTACTTCAATACCATTCCCAGCAGCCACTTCATAATTTATAGAATCATACAGAATGTTGTCTTTGAATGCATGCACTGTGATATCAAGAATTTCAAAGAATGCTGTAGAGTTAACGATTGATGTTAGATTGACTGTATCTGGACTTCCATTTGAATCTCTATCGATGGAAGATGTTGATCCGATTCGAACAGTAGGGGGTTCAGAAATTAGTGCAGCAGTAACATCCACTGTAGCTGTTGGATATGCAGTTGAACCTCCACTAAATCCACAATTGGGGTATGTGTAATCGCAGTCATCTATGGAACTTGCATACCATGTAACCAGATATGCTTCATCAGAGGTGTTTCCAAACCCATCAACAACTCCAGTACCTACTCCAGTTCCTGGATCAAATCTCAAATCAAGAGTAGACCAAGTTTGTGCTGCAGTATCTTTTACCAAAAGTATCCCATCAAATCCGAATTCAGATGGAGTAACCATGACATTTAGTGGCGCGCCAGTTCCAGATGCAAATCGCCACGCGCGGACCCCCCACCCCTCCATGTCATGGTTTTCACTAGTGTAAATGGAACCCCAGTTGAAATTTTGATCTGTTAATTGTAATTTACAGAAAGCAGAATTTGAGCAAGTACCCCCCATCTCGATATTAGAGAATCCATATTTTCCTTGTTGACTATCTAGCACTGCAGCAGCGGTAAAATTTGCAAAAATCTCATCCATTGTTGTCCCGATATTTGCGGGAGCGCCAGGAATGGGATTTCTTGCTAAATTTTCAATGGATGCTCCTCCTGTTGCGGTATCTGCAACGAGGCTTTGAATTGCTTGTCCTCCTCCAAACTTGTCGGCTAGATACAACATGAATAGGAAACCAGCCCCATAATCACAATCACTTCGTTGGTTCCACCACCTAACACTACAAGATGCATTTGAAGCCCATCCATTGCTATGTCCAATGAGAGTTCCTTCTGCTCCTAGAACTAGGAATGCAGCCATGTCTGCATTTCCTTCATCTATCCATGCATATTCCAAAGGATCTCTAGCATTATGGAGTAAATGTTGAAATTCATGAGCGAAAATTACGTTTCTCCAACCCAAATCATCACTATCTACGAAAATAGCTTCTCTTGAATTAGCAATTCCAGGTGAGAAATATCCTCCTATGTTGGCAGGTCCATCTATACTTAGAATAACAATTTCAACTTGGCAATTGTTGTCGACATCACTTGGATTTCCAAAGTATGATGTTACCGTAGGATAGATTGAGTTATCCCAAGTAGAAGCAATATCGTTAATCGTCGTAGATGGGATACTTACTCCATTCTCTACTATAATCGCCGCAGAAGATGTAACTCGTTCTACCTCTGCTGCAATATTTCCTCCTGCAGTGGGCATAGTAACAGAATCGCCTTGGTTCCAAGCGTTTTCACAAGCTCTTGATTGGGAACGGCTTTGTTTCTGTAATAGATACTCTGAACTGAAGGGTGAAACTAAGTTCGGCATTCCAGCCTCTATCCATTGATTCTTGAGGTGACGCGTAGCAGAAAATACAGGATCTCCAGATGACGTGGTGAGATATGATTTCCCCACCGTTTCACTATTGAAGCCAGCCAGATCTCCAGTGAAGATGGCTTCTTCTTCAGGGGTGTCTTCTGCTTGTGTTGCCATAGGAAGAAACGAGGCAAATAAGAGCACAATAACTAGACTTGAACTAAGTGTCGCTTTCCGGCGTCTTGTATTCGATGTGCTGGTCTCCGACATAACCATCATTCTCCATCGTCATGATGTCGTATTTAAGTCTCGGTGGAGCGTGGTTCGTACATGGGCGCTCGGGACTCGATACGGCTAGCACTCCTCCTCCTA
>JASLJW010000147.1 GCA_030747885.1 Candidatus Thalassarchaeaceae archaeon | reverse complement strand
CCTGGAGTAGTTTTGATTGAACTTGATGGTCGTTTGGAAGTTCAGATGGAAGATGTAGTTCCCTACCATGGAGTAGATGCGGTCTGGGAAGAAACAGGGTATACTGGCGCGGGTTCTGTAGTTGCCATTATTGATACTGGTATTGATGGAGACCATGCTGGCTTAGATGATTTAGATGATGACAATTCTACAAATGATCCCAAGGTCATAGCTTTCTATGACCCTGTAAACACTCCAGAACTTACTAATGGAACTGAAATCCATCCATATGATGATCAAGGACATGGTACTCATTGTGCAGGCATTACTGCAGGAACTGGCGCTCCTGAGATGGTGCATGTTGGCGTTGCCCCTCAAGCACAATTGGTAGGCGTAAAAGTCCTAGATTCAGGCGGGTCAGGCTCATTTGCTACAGTAATGGCTGGAATGGAGTGGACAGTGGACCATCGTCATGATTTCAATATTCGGGCTGCTAGTATGAGTCTCGGCGGTCCTGGTGCTATTGAATGGACTTCATCTGAAGAAGAGTCAGTAAATCGGATGGGGAATCGAATGATGGCTGAAGGAGTTGCATTGTTTATCGCGGCTGGAAACAGTGTTGGTCCAGCAACGATAGGCACTCCTGGCTCTGCAGAAGACGTGATTACAGTAGGGGCTCTAGACAAGAATGGGGCAATCGCAGTATATTCTAGTCAAGGCCCAACAGAAGAGGGCCGAATAAAGCCCAATATTGCGTTTATTGGCTCTGACGTAAATGCCCCTGATTTCAATACTGGAACTGGTTATACTTCTATGTCGGGGACCAGTATGGCCACTCCTGGAGCAGCAGGACTGTCTGCATTGATGTATCAGGCAAACCCTGACTTATCCCCATTTGATATTCGAAATATGATGCAAGAAACTTCCATTTATCGGCAATGTCATTACATGCTTGCAAACGAACCATGTATTGAGGATTTAGTTCCTAAAAATAGACAGAACAATGTCTACGGCCATGGTGAAACTCGAGCACCTGAATCAGTTGCTGAGGCTGCAAATTATGTCTATAGCTTGGATCTTTCATTGAATGTGAGTTTGTCTACTCCTTCAGGAATGGATAACAAAGTACAAATTGAGCCTGGACAATCTCTTGAATTTGCTCTTGATGGCAATCCAGTCGAGGTTCAGTGGAGAACATGGGATATGCGTGACACATGGATGGATGTTTCAGATTTTGAATTGGGTGACGTGAATGTTGAGGTATCTCATTCCATGCTTGTTGACCGTCTCCAGGAATTACCAGGTGTTGAGATTGAAGGAAATCATACAGTTTTATTGCGATCCCTCCGTGGACCAAATGCTAGCACAAATTCAGTCACTCATATTCAGGTAATGGGTTCAGAACCGGTGGAGAAAATCGTTGAAGAATCTTCTGGAATGGTTGGGATTTTGTCTGCGATAGTAATTCTAATGGCATCTATTATCGGGATTTTACTCTTTATTCTAATGAGGAATTCTGAGTCAGATGATATTATGAAAGGAGCAATTGCCGCAGAAGAAATTAAAGAAATCAACTTAGTTGATGAATTTGCGGAGAATATTCGGCCAACCATTCTGACTGAAGAAAATTCTGAATCAACCTTTTCGAAAATGACTGTTAATGAATTGAAGGAACTTCTTTCTGAACGCGGAATGTCCACTTCAGGAAGGAAAGCAGAGTTAATTCAACGATTACTCAATGAGTGAGCAGATTACATGGCTCTAGAACCCAGTGGGATAATTCTCTCTTCAGTTATGGCCGGGGTCGTCGCAATTCTCGCTACCGTTCTCATAGAACGATGGGGGGGCGCAATTGGTGGGATCATTACATTGCCTACCACAATTGTTCCTGCAAGTATTGGTATTTGGATTGGCATAAGTGGTGATTTGGAATTATTCACTGCAGCTATGTCTATGGTGCCTGTTGGAATGTTACTCAATGTACTCTTTCTTGGTTCATGGAGGGTGCTCCCAAGATATTTTGAAGACATAATCGAACAACGATATTTGGTATACGCTGTTGCCTTTTCTTCTGTGTTATTGTGGCTTATTTTTGCCTCTATCTCAACCTTTTCTGTCGAAGCAATTTCTCCCTTTGTTGGTCCTGTTGTAGTGGGAATTTGTGCAGTTTTACTAGCGATTGTATTGGGTTTTCTGGCTGTTTCAAGTCATGCGAATGCTCCTTCTGGAACCAATTCTGTTAGTATTATTTCGATAATCTCTAGAGGTGTTGCTGCAGGAGGAGCAATTGGTTTGGCAGTATGGATTGCTGGACTAGGTCTTCCATTCATTAGTGGGGTTGTTTCAGTATTTCCTGCGATTTTCCTTACCACTATGGTTTCGTTATGGTTAGCGCAAGGCCGTGCTGTACCAGTTGGGGCAACTGGTCCTATGATGCTCGGCTCGGCTTCAGTTTCCATATACGGATTAATTTCAATTCCGATTTTCTCCATTTATGGGCCATGGGTTGGTAGTGCGATTGCTTGGTTTTCATCTGTGATTTTTTACAGCGTTCCCATCGGAATCTGGACTTGGCGAACTATTGATGTCGGATATGGGGATGGGACAACATGAGCGGGGGTTCAGAGGAGGTGGAGGCCCGTGCGGCTGAAGTGCGAGTAATCAGAGACCCATTGTATGGAGATATTCGAATCCCTGATGATGTAAAATCTCTAATTGATACATCTACTTTTCAACGATTACATCGAATTAAGCAGTTGTCTACATGTGACCTAGTTTTCCCTGGTGCGACTCATTCTAGATTTTCTCATTCACTTGGGGCCTATCATCTTGCATCAATAATTGTGGAACGATTACAGGAACTTCATCCAGGTTGGATTTCAGAACTTGATTCTCGTCTTGTTTGCTATGCTGCATTGTTACACGATATAGGCCATCCTCCATATTCCCATATGTTGGAAGATCGGACGATTTACCGCACATTCCATGGACATGAGGAATGGGGCTGGATCATCCTTGATGATCCAACAAACGATTTGCGAGCAACTCTGATTCGAATAATTGGCGAATCTGGGATCTCACGCCTCAAGGACATCTATGCAGGCCGCGTACACCCAATTGCGTTACATGAAATTGTTAGTAGTCAGTTGGATGTCGATCGATTGGATTATCTTCTCAGGGATCAATATCATTCTGGAGCAGATGTAGGGACATACGATGTTCAACGAATTTTCCGATCATTGCGTCTTGATGAGAATGGTTCGTTACGTTTGCATCTTAATGGGGTTCCAGCAGTTGAATCATATTTGCTTACACGCTTGCATATGTATGAATTAGTCTATTTCCATAAACTAAACATTTTGACTTCAGAATATCATCGGAAGGTATTGCGTAGAGCTCGCGAACTAGCCTCAAAAGGGGAATTAGAGATTAACGATGCGATAAAGGGAATGTTGCTTTCCCCTAATTTAGATGCAAATGGCTACCTCAGTCTCGACGATTCAGTGATTTCTTCTGCTATATCCGCATGGAAAAATTCTACAGATCAAGAACTAACATTTTGGGTAAATCGCATATTATCTCGGGACTCATTTCACAAGAGACTTAGGATTCCTTGGCTTACTCCTGAGCTTGTTGAACGGTGCATGCTTGCTCTTTCAGCAGAAATTTCAGCTGCAGGATTTGATCCAGTTAGAGATTTAATTTTCCATCGGCCAGGTAATGTTGGATATCTCCCATATGAAGGTGGGATCCAACTTGTTGATGGACGTGATATAGCTGATGTTTCGCCTGTAGCGGCTGCAATTCCGGAGAGAGTTCATGATACGATGGTTTTCGTTCCTGCAAGCGTCCGAACAGCCTGTGAAGAGGTCGTTAACAGTACATTAGGGTCATGATGAACAGATTCATGACCCTCAATCGTTCAGGTCAGCATAGGACCCGTAGCTCAGTTGGTTAGAGCGCCGCGCTCATAACGCGGTGGTCATCGGTTCAAATCCGGTCGGGTCCACCAAAATCTGCGAAAGTGATTCAATAGATAGAGGAGTCCCACATTACAATGAAGCGGTTATGGGTGCTTGTTGCTTGCCTATTGTTGGCCCCTAGTGTTTCATCTCAGATGAACCCCATACCTGGTGTGACTTTAGAATGTGAATCAGGCCCTCATGATATCGAAGTGCACCCCGGTTCTGATAGAACAGTCAATGTAGAGTGCGTTGTAGTAAATGATTCAATCTATACTGAGAGCGTGGGAATTTCCGTCACCGCAGCGGGATTAGCAACTGCTGCACCCGGCTCAATCACTCTGCCTCCTGGAGGTGAAGAAGAATTTATTGTTACACTTCGAGGAGATGAGAAGATGTCTCCTTCGACTAGGAACGTAACTGTTACTGCCAATGTCAATAATATAAATGGTGCACCTTGCGTTACTTGTGAGCCTGAGACAGTTGAGTTCAATGTTAGGATTTTACAGTACGCTGACTTGTCCGTCACAGCTCGAACAGGAACATTACAGATGGAAATTGGAACAACCTCAGAAGTGACCTTTGATTTGCACAATGAAGGGAATGGAAAGGATTCATTTTCTGTATCAATAGAAAACAAGAGTGCTTTGGAATCCATCGGTTTCTCGTTTTCAGTGAATGATACTGGAGACTTGGACTCCGACGAGAGACTGCCTTTTTCATTCACAGTTTCAGCATCTTCAGATATTCCAGAAACTGATGTACAAGTAATGGTAAAATTTGTTTCTGATTTTGATAATTCTGAAATTCAGAGTTCTCATTTTATTCTTCGTTCAGACGGCGCTCCAGAATCATTGATTGAGATAGGTAGTGACGAGACTGCTCTCCTGTATGGCGCAATTTCTGTTGCAGGGTTGTTGATCGTCATACTCGTCATTTTCATTGCTTTGAGATCGGTACGTAGAAGGAGAGTTGTTGCTTTTGATGATGAATTCGATGATTTCGTCGATTTTGATGACTTTTGAGTAATGGTATCCTGCACTCCACATTTAGGGGCCAACTTCTTAATATGGGGCAGGGCACCACAGAGTGTTGGTGAGAGCGTGAAGTCAGTCCGTACAGTTTTGTTCTTCTGTCTAATCTACAGTTTCAGCATGTGGGCTGGAGCGGCTGGAAA
>JASLJW010000146.1 GCA_030747885.1 Candidatus Thalassarchaeaceae archaeon | reverse complement strand
GATGTTTCACCACTGAGAGATGCGATTAATGTTGATGTTGTTCTTTCAAGGGAAGTATACCATTTGCTTGAATCAAAAATCAGAATGGCTACCGAGTGCCTGTCTCAAATTGAACGTGCTGGCAATCTAATTTCAAGTCCTGATCGAATAAAAATGAGGTTTCGTTGTTTCCAATTAACTGAATTAGAAAAGGTACGAAACGAACTAGATGCGATGGAAAAATTGGATTGAATTAATCAAAGGACCCATCACATATAGGTGGCATTAAATTACTCACAGCAATATCGCGCCTAACATCCCCATGTTCTACTGGTACAATACTGCGAATATGGTCAAGATACGGTTGTAATTGTTCTCCAAGCACAGCTTTTCGAATATCAAGAGCCAATGAAGCAGTAATCATTTCTGCTGCAACTACTGATGCAGCGTTAGTAATAGATTGAACGAGTAACCAACATGCAGTAGCACCCATACTAACATGATCTTCCTGCTGACCAGATACGACAATGTTTGTGGCAGTAGATGGGCCAAGTGTAGCACGAATTTCAGAAATTGCTGCCGCTGCAGAATATTGTAAAATCATCAACCCACTAGTCAAACCAGGATCTTCCGCTAGGAATGCAGGTAAGCCAGTAGTATTAGGGTCGAGCATTTGAGCAATCCTTCGTTCTGAGATTGATGCTAATTCATGAAGTGCAAGATGTGCAGTATCTGCTCTTATACCCAGAATTTCACCATGGAAATTTCCTCCTGAAACGACATCTACTCCTTCATCACTAACAAAAATTAGTGGATTATCAGTTACACTATTGAGTTCAGTGGATAGTGTGGTGGTTAACTCATTGAGTACTTCCTTTACTGCACCAATGACCTGTGGAGAACATCTGAATGAATATGCGTCCTGTACTTTCTCACAATCAGCATGAGACGCCATGTTTGGACTATTTGATAGAAGATTACGCAGACGTGATGCAGTTTCTTCCTGCCCCTTATGTGGCCGAGCATTATGTAATCGTTCATCAAAGGGAGATGCAGATGCATGTGCAGCTTCGATTGAAAGTGCTAGAGCAACCTCACTAGCACGAATTAGTGAAGTCATTTTCTGTTCAGCAACACACAGCCATACGCACATCTGAGATGTCCCATTAATCAGAGAAAGCCCTTCCTTTGCAGCCAATGAAACCGGTTTGATTCCTGCCTTAGACAATGCTTCACTTGCATCCATGCGAATCCATTCATTACCATTTGCAACATCGACTGTACCCTCACCCATCATTCCTAGAGCCATATGAGATAGCGGAGCAAGGTCGCCAGATGCTCCTAAAGATCCAATGCGAGGAACCACGGGGGATATTCGTGCCCGTATCATCGCAACAAGAGTCGAAATAGTCTCCCAACGAATCCCACTATTTCCTATCAATAATGAATTAGCTCGAATAGTCATCATCCCTAACACCTCTCCTGGATCCATTGCATCCCCTATTCCACATGCGTGACTTCGTACAAGATTCTCTTGGAGACGGCTAAGATCGTCCGATGAAATTGCAACACTAACTAAATCTCCAAATCCAGTATTGATCCCATATGCTGGTTGACCAGATTGAACTATTTCATCGACTGCTTCTCTAGCTCTATCTACTCGATTTCGAATAGATTCATCCAACGTAACATCGACATTACCATCTATGATTGATACAACCTGGGCCGAGCTCAATGATGAGCCATCAAGTCGAATCATGAGGAGCCCTCGAATATCTCATCCATGAGTTCATCGGCTACATGATTTGGAAGATTTACACTCAGAAGGGGTTCCCTATCCATTGCTCGGTGTATCGCCTGTTCTGCAGGACTGTTGCGGGCCCATGCCCTTCGTGCTATTCCATTATTCACATCCCAATGAAGCATTTTTTCTATTTTTTCTGCAGCTTCATCAGTTCCATCTACCACCAATCCAAAGCCTCCATTGATTACTTCCCCCCATCCAACTCCGCCACCATTGTGTAGGCTCACCCATGTAGCACCACGCATGGCATCTCCAACGAAATTGTGTACAGACATATCTGCAGTGAATTGTGAACCATCTCGAATATTTGCTGTCTCACGATATGGTGAATCGGTTCCCGAAACATCGTGATGATCTCTCCCAAGAACTACTGGTGAGGAAATTTTACCGGATCGGACCGCCTCATTGAATGCTAAGGCAATACGTCTCCTTCCTTCATCATCAGCATACAAAATTCTAGCCTGACTACCAACTACTAGCCCGTGTTCATTCGCCCTCTCGATCCAATGTAAATTATCTGAAATCTGCTGAATGGTGAGTGAATCCGCCTCATCACGCATCAAACTCAAAACATCTCTAGCAATGGCATCAGTTTCGTGTAAATCGGAATCTAATCCTGATGTTACTACCCATCTAAATGGGCCGAAACCAAGATCAAAACATAGTGGACCCATTATGTCCTCAACATATGATGGATAACGGTATGATTGACCATCATTAGAAAATACATCTGCACCAGCTCTACCTGCTTCCAGTAAGAAGGCATTCCCATAATCCCAAAAGAACATCCCGCGAGAACACATTGCATTAATTGCTGAAACATGCCTCTTCAATGATGATTGAACATGGTCACTAAATCTCGTTGGATTTTCACCTAGCATGATTGTAGAATCTTCAAACGACAAACCCACTGGAAAATATCCTCCTTGGAATGGATTGTGTAATGATGTCTGGTCTGAACCCAAATCAACATGTATCTCTCTTTCTACAAGACGTTCCCACAAATCAACTACGTTCCCTACATATCCAATAGATATAGCAGTCTTTGATTCGCTTGCTTTTACCATTTCATCAATTGCTAAATCCACGTCAGAATGTGTGACATCTACCCAGCCCTGAGAACAACGCTTCTCAGCCGCCACAGCGTTACATTCAGCAACAATACATGCTGCTCCAGCAATTACTGCTGCCTTAGCCTGAGCTCCAGACATGCCGCCTAAACCACTCGTGACGAATCGTAGACCAGATAAATCAGACTCCGAAGATAAGTCGAGATATAACCGAGCCGCATTCATCAACGTAATAGTGGTACCATGAACAATTCCTTGCGGACCAATATACATGTACGAACCGGCAGTCATTTGTCCATACTGGCTAACACCTAGTGCATTCATTCTATCATAGTCATCCTTTGTGCTGTAATTTGGAACAACCATTCCATTCGTTACCACTACCCTCGGTGATTCCTTGTTACTCGGAAACAAACCTAGTGGATGTCCTGAATACATTACCAATGTTTGTTCATCATTCATTTCACAGAGATGTTTCATAGCAATACGATATTGTGCCCAATTCTGAAAAACAGCACCATTCCCCCCATATGTGATTAATTCGTGAGGAAACTGTGCAACTGTAGGATCAAGATTATTCTGAATCATCAGCATTATTGCAGCTGCATGTTTTGATTGAGATGGATATGAATCGATAGGGTGGGCCTTCATCTGTATATCTGTGGGCCTGAATCGGTGCATGTATATCCTACCCAATGTCCTCAATTCCATAAGAAATTCAGGACCTAGTTCAGCATGCCAATCAACGGGGAAATATCTCAAGGCATTCCTCAGTGCCAGTCGTTCACCATCTTCATCCAAAATGACCTTTCTAGAAGGTGCATGGTCAACACTGGTATCGATTTTCAATGGTGGAGGGAGTTCGGACGGAATCCCTTCTGATAGAGAGGACAGGTCCACATCCATGACCCTCGGTTGATGGACTCTAATATGGAGGTTCTCAACGAGACAATGATTCGTGAACCAAATGCATGACTTCCTTAGCAACAATTCTACATTCATCCCTCATACGATTAACAGAATTCATCATTTCTTCAGCAACTTCGTTTTCCATACCAAGTAAATTGATTTCTGAATTGAATAATCCTCCCTTGCATGCAGCAGTAGCAAGCAACGAAGAAACACCTACATCTGTAATTGCATTTGAATTGCCTTCCGAGGCTAATTCAGGGAGAGTGTGCAATAATTCCAATGCTAGTTTGGCAATCTCCATTGGTGGCATGGATGCCTTAATTGAGGCGTTTATGATTGCGTCTTTTCGAATGGTACGTTCATCATCAGTATCTTTTGGAAGCCTGTATGCATCCATTACAGCATCATATCCTGCAGCATCTGCATCGGCTAAATCATGCCCCATTTCCATTGCCTTTCGACCTATTTCAAGTGATTTTTCAGCTGATTCCCAACCTGATTTATACCGATCTCTACCAATGGTAAGATTTGCAACCATGCACGCCAATGAACCAGCTTGAGAAAGTGCTACTGCAGAAGCTGAACCCCCCCCTGGTGTTGGATTATCGGAAGCCAATGCTGATGCAAATTCATTCAAACTCATATCTCCAAATTTTGTCATAATTCCTCACCTGCTGCCCATTCAATGATTCGTTGCTTAGGATCAAATGGCTCCAACGCATCTAGTTGAAGTCCTGAAATTGCAGATTCTACCAATTCATGATGATCTGCATTTCCATCAGGATGATAATAGCGACCTGCATCTAACATGGCATTTAATGGCAATAATCCAACCAATTCACCAGCTGTTGTCTTCAATCCCATTTCATCTGCTTCTTGACGAATTGCTTCTGTAACTGTATGCAATCCAGTTGTTTCATAATCAAGTAAATTCATAGAAACTTGAGCAGTATCTTCATTGTACATCCATCCAGCTGCTTGTAATGATGCAAATTTACCAGCTAATCTGAGAGCTTTACCATGCTCGTCCAATATCTTGTCACCATTTTCGTCCTTCACTAACACTCCACTAGTACGAATTTTTCCCGCAATTCTATTGGCTGCACTTTTGTCATTGGTATTTAGATTAACATTGTACGCAACTAAGATGTTGCGCGCACCTGTCGCTGTGACTCCCCACTGTGGATTAAAAATTGCAGGCCCATAATCGGGTGTCCAATTTTCATCAGATATCTTATCTTCAAAACCCTCATATTCACCTCGTCGAATATCAGGTAAATTCACACGATCGGGTTTTCTAGCTGCTTTTGCATACATGTAAATTGGCAAATCGAAACTTGAACTAACTCTCTCCGCATATCGAATTGATAAATCTACACAATCATCCATTGTGATGTTAGAAATTGGGATGAAGGGGACTACATCAACAGCACCCATACGCGCATGTTCACCAGAATGTTTGCTCATATCAATCAAGTTCAGAGCAATACGAGTTCCTGCAACTGCCGCCTCTAAAACAGATGTGGGGGGACCGACAATAGTTACGACTGTACGATTGAAATCTGCCCCCATATCGACATCTAGTAATGTAACGCCGTCTATGGAAACCATAGCATCGGTAATTGAATTAATTATTGATTCATCCTTGCCTTCTGAAAAGTTGGGCACACACTCTACCAGTGGTTCAACCATGAACTGCGAATCCACAATCGGCTCATGAATGAGACCGTTAACCGTAATGAATCTGATCAGAATCTAATGATTTGTTTCGATTCTTCTTCACAATCTCTACTGCATGAGACATGTCTTCAGTACTAACCTTCTTTCTACCATCCTTAATTGCACGAATTCCAGCTTCTAGACTTAATGCCTTTATTTCTGCTCCACTGAATCCATCAGTGGCTTCTATGAGTGATTTAATCTTCACACCTCGTTCTAATGGCATAACACCAAGATGAAGATTAAGAATTGCCTTTCTACCCTCTTCATCAGGCAATGGAATCTCAATAATTCGGTCAAAACGACCGGGACGTAGTAATGCCTCATCTAGTAATTCTGGTCGGTTGGTAGCAGCAATAATCTTGACATCTCTTACCTCTGAAAATCCGTCCATTTCCGCAAGTAGTTGCATGAGTGTCCTCTGTACTTCTCGATCTCCACTGGTAGCAGCGTCCAGTCTCTTGGCACCTATTGCATCAATTTCATCAATGAAGATGATTGCAGGAGAACGCTGCCTAGCAAGATCGAACAATTCTCTAACCAACCTTCCACCTTCACCAATGTATTTCTGGGCTAACTCACTCCCAACCATACCAAGGAATGTTGCCTTAGTTTGGTTTGCAACTGCCTTTGCCAACATTGTTTTACCCGTTCCAGGGGGGCCGCATAGCAATACTCCTTTTGGAGGTGTAATTCCAAATGCTTCGAATGATTCAGGCTGTAGAAGAGGAAGTTCAATTGCTTCCTTGAGTCTCTCAATCTGTTCGTCAAGCCCACCTAAATCATCGTATACAACACTCGGTGCGTCAATAATTTCAGCCGCTGCAACCAATGGATCGTGTGCGTCTGTCAATACATCGATAATTGACAAACTATCTTGGTTAAGAGCAACGCGAGTACCAGGTCTCAAATCAATCTCAGGGAGGCGTCTATTACGGGAAACAAGGAATACTGTTCCATTTGATGAACGTACTATAGCCCTTTCATCATCCAATACATCCTGTACGTTTCCAATGATGAATGGTGGACTACGTAGATGCCTAAGTTCTTCTTCCAAACGGGATGAACGTTTCTTAAGTTGGCCAATCTCATTTTCGAGATAGATTTTGTCTGTCAATAATCCTTGAGCAAACTCCCTAAGGTCTCGAA
>JASLJW010000145.1 GCA_030747885.1 Candidatus Thalassarchaeaceae archaeon | reverse complement strand
CGATTTGGTTCGGACTTAGATCGTGAGATTATCGTTTTGCGAAAGAAGGAACAACAGGCAATGCGTGAAGTAAAACCTACAATCGAACTTCTCTCCGCCCCTGGTGTATCTGAATCAACAGAAACTAGTGATGTTGATGATGATGCTGAATTTTCAAAAACTGAACTTGAAGAACTGAAATCCCGTATAGAAGAACAAATTCGCCCATTGAAGAAGCGATTTGATGAGGCTAAGAAAAAGCGGAAGACTGCAGAAGTTCGAAAACTTCAACCTGAATTGAAACAGATGGTCGATGATCGTAAGTTGGTAATAGCTGCATTGGAAGGGGATGCAAATTCGGAGGATATTGAAGAGTTGTTAGAGGAATACCCTGAAGAGATTGAAGTGGAAGTTGAGGCTCCTGAAATAGATTCCACTGAAGATGATAATGACTTCATGGAATTCGTCGAATTAGCGAACGAGTTGCTAGGTATGATGCCGGAAGAATTCCAAAAATCATTCTTATCAGGGGCGAGTTTCGAATTCTACAAAGAGGTCTTCTCATCACCAGATGACGCCGATGAAGATGCTCGAGGCCGTTTCGTTGATTTGATTAACAATGAACTCTCATCAGCACCTGATGAGGTTCTGGTTAGATTGAAGCAGGATATTGATTTGGCAAGAAGAGTCAAAGAAAGGTATGGATAGTGATTTACATGGGACTACTGGACAGGATTGATGAAGAAGAATCTGTGGAGGAAACTCCCGTTGCAGAGCCGGTTAAGGCTAAGGAATCTAAGCCACGTCGAGCAAGAAGAGCAAAAAAAGCAGCAAAGGCTGAGGTTAGTGAGTCATCTGATGAAGAAGCTCCTCGATCTCGTCGTCGATCCAGAGAACCAAGGAAGCCTAGAGAGAAAGTAGATCGTAGTCTTTCGAAAGATTTCGAGCGCGCAGGAACAGCTGCATTTTCATTCAGGAGATTGATTGATTTCATTGCAAATATTGGCTGGTCTCTTCCAATTATTTTCATTATGGGAAGCGGTTCTAACTTTTCTCCAACATACTTCCTATTAGGTGGTCTATTGATTACTGTATTGAATACAGTTGTTTTACCGATTCAGTTCGGCCGAACTTTGGGGAATTTCACAACTAGAACTACCTTCGTTCGCCATACTGGGAAAAACCCTGCGTTCTTCTTCCATTTGCTTAAGGCTCTGTTCCTACCGTTTATGATGGCTGGATTGTTCAGTATCCAACTAGGATTGAATTTTGAAAAGGGAGATAGCCCGATAGGCCTTGTAATTTGCATAATTTGTCTGTTAATTGTAATAGCAGACATCACGATTTCACGGATTCGTAAGGCTGATCGTCAAGGTCTATGGGAGACAGCATTCATGGGCGTACATCTAGTGAAGTACACATCCTCTGGAGAATCCACTGGATGGCTTAAGCGACTGGAATCATCTGGAGACTTCTTCGAGTCTCGTGGATGGGGAGTGGACAGCGAAGGTGGAGATGAATCCGATGAATCCTCCGACTAATCCTGATTGGCGGTACTGATGACACGTCCACCGAGAGATCCTCGTGAAGCGTATCCAATTGTTACCTTGGTAGTCATTCTTTTTCTGATTGTATTATTCAAACCATTATTTTTGGATGGCTCACTAGTAATCAAGATAATATTCCTAATTTGTTGCATCATCTCATTTATCTCATGGAAGATTTTCTTTGGTTTCGTTAGACCAAATCGCAAATATAGAGTCCCTTCAGTTCAATTTAATCGAGTTGATTGGGTTTCTGAAAATGGCGAATTAATTGTTCGATATGAGAAATGGAACGATACGCCAGCTCCTTTGATTATTGCAATTCATGGGTGGCAGTCTGATTCTTCATCGACTGAACATCGAATTGAATCCTTTCTGAAGAAAGGATTCCATGCGATACTGATTGATTTACCAGGGCATGGTTTTTCAGATGGAATGCCTATTTGGACTGCAATCGAATCTGGTGAGCGAATAATATCTATGCTCGAAAATCAGGCATCTGATTGGGATTATTCAATGATAGAATCAACTGTTCTTTTTGGTCATAGTATGGGAGGTTTTGTCGTTTTACGGCATGCTGATAGAATAAGCGAATCATTGCCATCACCAATTTCTAGAGTATATCTAGAATCACCGATGAGTTCGTTTCCAATGGTATTTGATCAGAGGACGAGTGGCTATCGTCGAATTGCTCGATTCATTTCACAAATTGATTTGAGGTGGGCATACCTTCGGCAGGGTCCTGCTCCAGAAGTAAAGTGGGTAGATTTTGAGGTGCCAGGGTGGGGAGTTCCATCAATGCCAGTACGATTGTTGCAAGCAGAAGAGGATGTTGCACTTGGATTACATCACCTGAACTTACTACGACCATATGCAGGAGATGATTGGGAAATTGTGATTGATCCCCACCTCAAACACTTCGGTAAAGGATTGAATCGAGGTAATGCTGCGGAGA
>JASLJW010000144.1 GCA_030747885.1 Candidatus Thalassarchaeaceae archaeon | reverse complement strand
TCAGGTGGTGAGGTGATTTTCAATGCTTCAGAAACATGGGATCTTGAGAATCAAGATTTGACTTATTCATGGAACAGTAACTTAGACGGAGACCTCATTCTCTCTTGTACATCAGGAATTAGTTCTGGAAACAATCAGTCGTTTTTTGTTGCAAATGATTTGAATCCAGGATGTTTGTCTGATGGAACCCACGACCTTACTCTTGAGGTATGTGATACCTCCAACAATTGTGCTTCCCAGGAACGTCGAATCGAATTGACAAATCTTCCCCCCTCCATTTCTGTGGTTCTAAATCCTCTTGCTGATGTTACTAACCGTATTCTTTTGTCTAGAACTCAGGTATTGCATCTTAATGCGAGTGCTTCGATAGATCCAGAGAATCAACCATTTGAGACCAGTTTAGATGTCTCATTTTCAGAATGGGCCGATGATCCAGGAGATTGTTCTTCTCTGAATTGTCCACTGGAATACAATGTGTCTTTCGAAGATTCTCCCAATGATGTTTTTGATCTTATATTCGTTATCGGAGATGGTCTAAATACTCCTTTGACCTATACCTGGTCAGTTGAATTGTACAACGAATTACCATCACCAGATCTACTAATTTCCCGGTTGAACAATCTATCTTCCTCCGAGGTCACGCTGGATGCAAGTGGAACAGTTGATCCAGAAGGCGATCAAATCACTTACAGTTTCCATTCCAATATAGATGGGGATCTAGGAACTAGATCCGCACATTCTGTTACAGGTGGCACCTCCCCACCTGTCGGTGTTTGGGTTGGCCATTTGTCCCCTGGGCCCCACACCATCACATTGGGTGTGGGAGATTCAGATTCATCTCACTCAGGTATTGAGGCCACACTTAGTGTGTTGTTGGTTGTGAATAATTCTGCCCCAGTAGCAACCATTTCTTCCCCCTCTACTGGTTATTCAACTGACTCATCAGACCTCATACGATTCGATGCTTCAGGTTCTGGTGATTGGGATATTCCTTGTGAAAATATAGACGAAAATTTGACTCAAATTCTATGCAATCCATATGGCGGTTCTGGTGACTTAGTCAGTGTATTGTGGACATCCGATCAATTATCCGAACCATTGGGTAGTGGTTGGATTTTGGATTCTAGACTTTCTGCTGGGGTGCATGATGTTACATTGACTGTTGATGATGGATCTGGTGAAGCTTCTCAGAGCACTATTAGAATCGATGTAGCCGCAAGCGCACCATTGTTGATTCTCGATTCACCAATTGCTGGAGCAGTGGTTGATAGTGACGCCCCAATCTTGTTTGATTTCAGACATTCTTACGATCCTGATGGAGATTCATTCAATGTCACAATTACTAGTAATCTTGAATCTGAACCTATGGTCGAAAATGGAACAATTGATTTCTGGTACAATGATTACATGTCTGCTGGGGATCATATCCTCACATTCACATTGATTGATGAAACTGGCTTGTCTCGAATTCATACTCAATCTATTCAAGTTCTTCCTTCGGACCCCTTTGCCGTAATTGCAAATGTTTCGGAAGGTGCATCAATTCCTCCAGGTGGAGTCATTGAAGTAATTGGAGCGGATTCATATGATTACGACAACGATATTTTCCGCTACGAATGGCGAATTGATTCCCCAGGAGGCACAGTAATTTCTACAATGCCTAATCTTACCTACAAACCTACACCCGGCCTTCATTTAATTCACTTGACTGTGGTTGATCAGAGGGGTGGAAGCAGTTCAGCAAGTGTGAACATTACCTCGATGTCGAGTTCCCCTCGTCTGAGTGATTTGATGTACGAACCATCGGAAATCATTGCAGATGTAAATATCCAAATGGTGGTGTCGGTAATTCTCGATGATCCAGATGGTACAACAAATCAGGTTCAGGCTAGAATTGCAATGAATGGGGTGGGGGATATTTTCTCTCTAAATGACAATGGTTCGGGCGCTGATACCGTTGCTGGAGATGGAATCTGGACAGGCTCAATTTCTTGGACTCCACCAGGGACTGGTTATGCGAAAATAGAGGCTTGGGCTACGGATGGAGATACTGTTTCCTTACCAATATCTCAACAGATTGAGGTTATTGGACCAGTTGATTCAGGAGGTTTGTTATCTTCAATCGCAGAGGATTTCGGTAGCATAATTTTGGTGATTCTTGTAATGCTTGCAATTGTTGGTGGGACATTTATGCTAAATCGAAGAAGAAATATGCAGAGAGACTTGGATCTCATTCAATCATGGAGCAGTTTGCCAAATGATACCACCCAATCATGGGATGGAACCAGTGAAGTGGTCGCTGCTGAGGAAGAATTAGATGCGGAGAAATCTATCGAAACATCTCTAGCAAATGAGGATAATGAAGAGACTGAAGGAAAAACCAGAGGCACGGACCTAGATTGGGATTCAGTCTGAATCAGGTCCCCAAGGTGTTTTTGCCTTAGCAAGTCCAAATCTCATGCCGAAAAGGAATCGTAGATTTTTCCATCCATCTCCCCAAGTATTGATCTCAGCTTCTCCAACTCTAACTCTGTAAGGAACACTAATTTCAATCGCTTTCTTCTTCCCAATATATCTGCGTGCTCGAATCTTGAATTCTTCTGAAAGAGGCATTCCATCATTGGTAGGCCTCATTCTCGTATCTTCAAGAATTGACTTGCGGAAAACCCACATTCCACTCTGAGAATCGTGAACACCATACCAAAATAGGAATCTAGCAGTTGTAGACAAGACCCAGTTTCCTAGGCCGTGAAGGCCAGACATTGCTCCATCTTCAGCTCTTTTGAGCCGGTCACAGGTGATCCATGAAAGGTCTTCATCCAATAGTTTCCGGACTAATCCAGGTACTTCTTCACCAGGGTAGGTGCAATCAGCATCCATAGTTACGATAACATCTCCAGGGGCCATAGCGAATCCTGTTCGATAGGCTCGCCCATAACCACGTCTTGGCTCGAGGTATACACTTGCACCTTCCTGTTCTGCAAGTTCACGAGTTCGATCGGTTGAATTTCCATCGATGATAAGGAAATCTAGTTTCTCACACCACCCATCATTGGGGACTGAACGAATCGTGTCAACGATTGCCGCCTCTTCATTTCGGGTAGGAATAACCACTGTCACATGGACAGGTAATGCATCTGCCATGGCTTAAAGGGCAAGGTCCTTCGTTTTGAATCATTCCGAAAATTGTCTTTTTTTGGGAAAAACCGTCCGAATTTCCGACGGAACTGATTTACGCGTTTGTACGACTCCATCTACGATGGAGCGCGACGCCTCTTTCACCTCGGCCCCCTCATCGGGCTCGATACTACGGCGTATTCTTGCCTCTGGAATTATTTTCAGCATGCTTATTTCCACCATGCCGGGAGTCATTGCAGATAATGATTGGACAACTGCGAATGTATTGACTGATGGTAGTAGTTCATCGGATGCAGTTGATGCGTCTGGAGATTCAGAAGATTGGTGGACCATTGATTTGGTAACTGGCGACAGAGTACAGATTCAGGTTAGTTCCTCAACAGGTGATTATGGATTCGACCTCTTTGGTTGCTTTGGAACAGACCATTGGGAAGGAAAGGTCCAGATTTGGGATGCGAATTTTGTGAATGGAGTTCCTGAAAGAGCGGACAAACGATTCGATCAGGATTTTGGAAGTAGTGGATCTACATCAATTACAGCAACCGTCAATCCTTCTGCAGCAGAATGGGGCTCTCATGCAGGGTCGACGACATGGTACATCATGGTAAGATCAAAGGACACTTGTGCACGTGATGATTTCGATTATACCGTTACTCCTACAATCGACAAATACGATAGAGATTCAGATTCAGATGGTTTTGCTGATCGTGAAGATGATTGTGATGATACTGAAGGCAGTTCAACAGAGGATAGGAAGGGTTGCCCCGATGGTGATTCAGACGGTTGGTCAGATAGTGGTGATCGTTTCCCAACTGATGGCACTCAGTGGGTAGACAGCGATGGGGATGGATATGGAGATAATTCAGCACCTGCGAACAATCCGGATCATTGTCCACAATATTTCGGCAATTCAGATCAGGATCGATTTGGTTGTCGTGATTCTGATGCAGATGGCTGGTCAGATCCAGATCCTACTGCAATTTTCTCTACAGAGTCGTGGAATATTTCTGATGGAGCAGATGCTTTTGATTCAGACCCTTCCCAATGGTCTGATTTCGACTCTGATGGTTATGGCGATAATTGGGATGACCCGTCTTGGAATGAAAGCAGGGCAGTGAATGGATTAGGAGAATGGTACGTGGGAGCGACAGACCCCGATGCTTGCCCAACTAGAGCAGGCCCTTCTTTCGAAGATCGTTTGGGTTGCCCAGATTCGGATAACGATGGTTGGTCGAATCCAGATGAGACATGGACAGCAGAGAATGGATCTGATGCCTTCCCAGGGGACCCTACTCAATGGGCAGATCGAGATCTCGATGGTTTTGGGGACAATCCAGATGGAACCAATCCTGATGCCTTCCCCGATAATCCTACACAATGGTTAGACAGTGATGGGGATGGTTGGGGAGACAATCAGAATCCAGCAGCATCTCAAGTTGATGCATTCCCTGATGAACCAACTCAGTGGGCTGATTCAGATTCAGATGGTTTTGGTGATAATTCCACTGGTTTCCAAGCCGATGCTTGCAAAGAAAGAGTAGGTACCTCAACAATGGATCGATTTGGTTGTCCTGATGCTGATAGTGATGGATATAGTAACTCAGATGCAGAATGGCCTGCACATCCAGAGGGATTTGCAGATGCTTTCAATGATCAATCTACTCAATGGGCAGATACAGATGGAGATGGGTTTGGAGATAATAACGAAGAAGGTGCTTGGAGGCCAGATGCATGCCCGGTGACGACTGGCAGTTCTACCATCGATAGATGGGGTTGCCCAGATGGGGATGGAGATGGTGCAAGTGACCCTCAGATTCTAGCTGGATGGTTACCTCACCCCGCAGGTCTTGCTGATGCTTTCCCAGAAGATTCGAGTCAATGGAGAGATTTTGATGGAGATGGATATGGAGATGAGCCAGTTGGCACAAATCCTGATCGTTGTAAAGAAACCCCTGGAACGAGTACTGAAGATCGATTTGGTTGTACTGATACAGATGGTGACGGGTGGAGCGATCTTGGCGACCGATTCCCCATGGATGTGACACAATGGTTCGATGCAGATGGAGATGGGTATGGAGACAATGCCTGGGGGAATATGCCTGATTCTTGTCCCGAAGCATCTCTAGCAGATGGAATTAGTTTGTTGGATCGTCTTGGATGCCCCGATACTGATGGAGATGGTTACAGTGATCCAGATGATGGATGGGGTGCAAGCCCGAATGGTACTGCTGATGCATTTCCACGTGCTAGAGTACAATGGGCAGATACAGATGGAGATGGATTTGGCGACAATGCAATAGGATCTTTGAGAGATGATTGTATAGATGTCTCTGGAACTTCAACAATTGATTTGCAGGGATGTCCAGATAGTAATGGAGATGGTTTTTCCAATAGTTTCGGTTTCTTGAATTCACAGTACATGTTAATGGCATCGAACCCTACTGCTTCCTTACTTACATATTTGATTCCGATTGGGATTTTCTTGATTACAATTCTTGGAATGATGATTGTTCGAAGAGGAGGTGATGAATGATGGTAAATCGTGTTTTGACGATTGCTTCAATACTATTGCTATTGCCTTTAACTGCCTTATCTATTAGTGCTGAATCCGGTATTGGATTAGAGGAAAGAAGAGTAGATGCAATGGACATGGATAATGACGGGTTCCCCGACATGTTAAGCACAATTTTCGCAATAAACGCTACTCAAGACAGTCAGGTTGGTGTTCAGATAATTGTGGAAACCGACCGTTTGGTAATCCCATTCTGGCAGAATATGTCTCTTACAGCAGGAGAAATAAAATTCGGTTCAATATCCATTCATGCGTGGGAAGATGGAGATTATCATCTTCGAATGCTAGTTTGGGATCATGGTTTGGAGGTAATTTCTCATGAGGTAGACCTCGGGACATTCGCTTTGTCTACTGCATTAACTCCTCCTTCATTGGGCCTCGAGCTTCAAGCATCTGAAGAGATATTTACTGGTGATGAATGTCAAATAGTCCGTTCATTTTCTGATGAAGTAGGTGAGCAATATGACGCAGTTGGAGTGGTTTCGTTGACTGGAGTTCCTTGGCAGGTTTTGAATGAGACCGCCCCCATTGATTGTTCTTCATGGCCTGCTGGAAGATACACTGTTTCTATGCAGTACACCAACGGATTAGGATTCGGAGCCTCTACTACACTGGAGGTTACAATCGAAAACCATCCTGCCCCAGATTTCTCCATTCTAGTAAATGGTCAGAATCAACCCATGGGTACCGGATGTTCCGTTGTTGCAATTTCTGCAGAAAATCAGACTGATATTGACTTGACCTTTTCTTGGTCAATCACTGATCCGAAGAATGTAGAGTCAACAGAATCTGCCGTAAAGGATCTTGACTGCGGATTGTGGGACCCTGGAGTGCATAAGGTTCGAGTTACAGCAACAAATCCTCAGATGCAGGCCACAACATTGGGAGTCAATGTGGTGAGATTGCCACCTTTTGACCCCGCAGATCCAAGTCTTGGGAACATTAGCGACGATGCATCATGGCCATCGAGTTCTAGTGG
>JASLJW010000143.1 GCA_030747885.1 Candidatus Thalassarchaeaceae archaeon | reverse complement strand
AATTGATGGACAACTCGTGACCATTTTCTTCCGAATAATGTTCGGCTAACTCCCTCCACTTCTCCGGCGAAAAAGGTTCAGACCTAATTCCCTCCGGAACTATTCCTTTGACCAAACTTTCCCATCCGTGAGGCAATGGATGCAATCGTGGTTCATCATGTTCGTAATTCTTTGGAGCAAGATAATACTCCATCGATTCCCGAAATCCACATGAGTCACAAATAATTGTAATGTTTCGTCTCTTTCCTTGAATGTCTACAAACTCGGCCATGATTTGCTGAATTCAATGTTAGTGATAATCAATTTGGATAGGTTGCAAGGGTTCATCCGAATACCCATTGAAACGAATATTGAATTTCAAAGGGCTTTCAGTGCGTCCTTCGGAACGCTACCCATTCAACACCCGTCGTTTCAAAGGGGGGCCCTATGTAACGCCCGTATTCTCGTGTTAAGGTCCAACGGTAACTGAACGATTGACAATCTTTCTTTACCATTGAAGCGTTTATTGTATCAAAAAATCCAACCAATCTGTTTATGTCTAATACTTCAATCGCAAACACATGCAGACCAGAGTCACAGCACTAGCCTTGCTACTTTTCGCATCCAGCCTAGCAGGATGCATAAGTTCGAATGATGCCCTAGCCTCGAATGATGCCCAAACCACCGATCACGATTCAAGAATCGCCGAGTTAGAAGCATCACAACAGGAATTGACAATTGCCCTAGCAGAACAGGAACAAACAAACTCAGATTTGTTAGCCTCTATTTCGCAGATAGAATCCGCAAATATGCAGGCGATTCAGACCCTTGACGCAGATTACCAAGAATCCTTGATTGCGTACCAGGAATCAATAGATGAATTGGAATCTAGTTACATTGCCGCATTAGAAGCAGCTGCGATTGCAAATCGCCAGTCTCTGGAAGAAATTAATGCAACAAATGCGGCATCTTTCGATAATCTACTGGTCTTATTGAATACTCTACAGGACAACTTGCAGACTAGTCAAGACTCAATCTTGAACAAAACTAGAGCGATTAATGACTTCTCTTACCTGGATTTCCGAGGTGCACAACTGTTGAATTTCAATAATGGTATGGGGGTACAAATGGACCCACCAATTTTTGATTTTGCAATGATGGATAATGCTAGCTTGACTTATTCCAACTTTTCCGACGCTAGCTTCGTTAACGCTAATCTAGTTGGTGCAGATGGTATCTTTTCTACATTCCATCGTACTGATTTTTCCGGTGCCCAAATGTACCAAGGTATATGGAGAAACAGTGAGTTCAACGATGCATTATTTATTGGCAGTCAATTAGCCTACACAGAATTCAGCTACAGTGATTTGTCCGGTGCTAACCTATCCGGCGCTGTCATGTATGGTGGCAGTGATTGGATGGGTGTCAACCTTTCAGGTGCCGACCTAACAAATGCGTGGATGTATGATATGGATCTAAGATATGCTGACCTAACTGGTGCTGACCTGACTGGTGCAAGACTTGCCTATCTCAACTCAGCATACGGGCCCGCTGATATTACAGGTGTAATATGGACCAATGCAATCTGCCCAGATGGAACACATGCATCTACAGTTGGAAACACCTGTGACAATAACCTCATAACGTGAGAAGGTAACATGGGTCGCCTATCCTCACTTCTGCTCGCCTTGGCTTTATTGCTGAGCGTGTCGTGTTTCAATGTCTCAGCAGAAGATGGAGATAGTGATGGTGATGGTTGGACAGATTACCACGAAGAATCATGTGGAACCGACCCACTAAATTGGCAGGATGTTCCACAAGATACCGATTCATCGGGGCTTTGTGACCATCTTGATGCGGATGATGACAACGATGGTTGGTGGGATCATATCGAGCAAATCTGTGGTTCAGACCCACTCTTGGTGGACTCAGTACCCAATGATTTGGATGGAGACGGAATCTGCGACACACTAGACAAGGATACCGATGAAGATGGTTGGAGTGATTTAGATGAGATTCTATGTGACTCCTCACCCATAGATAGCAGTAGTGTTCCTTTAGATTTGAATGAAGACGGTAGGTGTGAAGTTCTACCTATACCTCTTCCAGAAGTGCATCAGCCAACTCAGCAAGAGGCAATATTGCAACCAGCCACAATACAGCTTGCTGTGGGTGGCTCGGCGGCAATCTTTGCCGTCGGCTCAGTATACGCTGTAGAACCAGTCAGGTGGACAGCATCGCGCAAGGTCTGGTTAAGCCTTTTTCTGATGTTCGGAATGGTTCGCAAAACCAAAGACGGAGAGTTCCAGAGAGGGCGTCTTTACGGATACATTGAGAGTAACCCAGGGATTCATCTTTCTGCTCTAACTCGACTTTCAGATTTAGGAAATAATCAAGCAACATACCATCTTGATCGACTGGAAAAGGAAGGCCGAATATGGTCGAGAAGAGATGGAAGATTACTGATATTCTTCGCTGATTCAGTACCTATGGATGCTTCCTTCTTGAGCCCGATTCTAGATATCAATTTCAGCAAGAATTCGATTAAACATTCAATTCTGATGAATCTCAATCAAGCGGAACTAATGGATTTAGCAGGGCCAAGCGGTTCACAATTAGCAAAAGAAATTGGAGTCTCTCCTCAAGTATTATCATACCACATTCGTTCTCTAATCGATTGGGCGATGGTTAAACGAAAGCGCTCAGGATTGAAGGTATCACTCTCTATAACTGAGTTGGGAATCGAAGCATTAACCGGAATTGATTTCGAATCGAATAATTAGATTCGGATAAGTTGCAAGGGGTTATCCGATTACCCATGCGAATACAATTGTTGTTTGAATGGGCTTTGCGTGGGGCATTCTAGTCGCTACCCTTGCATACAGATACGTTCGGAAGGGAGCCTAATTGATACCCATCCGAACAAAATCTGGTGTTTTCCGAAATCCGTATTTCAATAAGTTCTCCCCCCATAGCCCTGTCCATGGACGAGCCAATTTTCAGCCCAGATGGTAAGTTCATGTGGACTGGTACTGAATGGATTCCTGCACCACCAAAATCTGAACCAGAGCAAGCACCTGAACCTGAACCTGAAAGCACTTCTAAAACCGTGGAAAAGCCCTCAACTGATGATATTCCAGTTCAAGCAGAATCTCCGCTAATTGAACCAATTCCACCACGACCGCCAATGCCAGCGCCAATGCCAGCGCCAATGCCAGTTCCCGCAGGACTACCCCCTGGAATGTCTTCGAGCCCTTCTTCTGGCTTCAATCTCGTTTATGTGTTAGTCGGTGGTTTAAGTGTAATTTGCTTTTATCTGATGTATTTTGGATGGATATTTGGTTTCAATTCTTCTTGGCCATTCTATAACATGGGCTGTTTCGGATTTACTCTTTTTGGGCTGATTTTCTACTTGATGTCACCCAATGATCAACAATATGTCATTGTGGTTTCTCCTATTGATGGGAAAAAGAGGTATCAATGC
>JASLJW010000142.1 GCA_030747885.1 Candidatus Thalassarchaeaceae archaeon | reverse complement strand
AATCAAACTCAAATTTCATTGTAGAATATTATCTCGATGGAGGTGGAGAGCAATCATTACCATTGACATTAATGTTACAACGTGATTCATCAGTGATTCTTATCGTCAAAGTGTGCAGCAAAAGTTGGGCAGAAGCTGATGAAACATGGATAATGAGTATTGATGCCAGTCTAGTCGAAGATTCAACCATTGGAGATGATGTTCAATTCTCTACAACTGTATTGGCTGTACACGACCTAAAGATGACTTTGTTAACAGATGATGAATTTGAAGCAACATCAGGGGAAAGATACGAATTCCGCATAGCCATACAAAATGAAGGAAATATTCTGGAATTAATTGAACCTCAAATTCAAAGTGAATCAGGTGAGGCAATAACAGGTATTTTCGTCCAATTTGCCGAAGATTCGCCTACATCAATAGAACCGGGTCAAAGCGCAGACTTAGTTGGTTTCATAGAAGTAAACGATAATGCTAGTGCTGGTGAAAATTTGATTCGACTCATAATGAATGATGAATCCTCAGAAGTTGAAATCAAAATAATCATCCCATTGAGGATAGATATGTCGTTGGGATTGTTGGGGGGTAATTTTGGAACATTGGAATCCGATGGTAGCATAACATGGACATTTGTTATCCAAAATAAAGGGAATTCGAAAGATCAGGCATTTCTCAGCCTCCATAAAGATGGAGAAGAGGGAATCGAAAGTATGTCTGATAACGAGCCACTGCCCTTCCATGTTGTCTCACTCCATGAAGGAAGTCTAGAGGATGAAAATCTCGGAGCGAATATCGGAGTTGACGCGATGGGAATAGCCATGTTAGGATTGATTGATGCCGGCGAAGAGAGAATTGTTCGAATCCATGTTGTGGTTGGAGATGGAAACCTCCCTGCGATCGAAACTCTACGTTTTGGTGTCAAAATCAATTCAGAACATGGGGGCCGTGAGGAAGGAGGCGATGTAGACTCTACGCCAGGGTGGATTGGACCCGATTATGATTCCAACGAACAAATCCTCCTTGTAGAATTCCAAGCCATGGATCTTCAATTCGGGGAGATTTCACAAGCAAGAGTTGGCGACCAAGTAGATATTACTGCCGAACTACTCAATCTAGGAAATATCATGGGAGAAAATATTGTAGTTATCGCTTGCCCAGATGTAAGCCCAACCTCACTCGCAATGAATGGATGCCCTCTCGGTGAAGTAAAGACAACCGTCCCGAGTATTTCTTCGATAAATGGAAGCGAGGCAGGAAATAGGAGAATCACACTCCGTGTTGATTCAACGAAAGCATTGGAATGGACCTTGCAAATAGATCCAGAAAATCGTCTCGTCGACATCAATCTTGAAAACAATCTTGCGAGTTTTAGCCTTGAAATCGAAGAAGAAAGTGGATTTTTCGAAAGTTTCGTCAACCCATCAGAAGGGAATACACTCAACATCCTAATCGCTGGATTAATTGCAATCATTGGAGGACTTGTGTTAATTATGCTCATTGTCAGAATTGGCCGCAGAAGAAGAGTTCGAAAAGATCCGTGGATGAAGGAGTCGCGTGCATGGGCAAAAAACGAGATTCCCAGTATGCCACCTCAAAATACAGCTACTGTACCACCCCCTCCAGGTCTACCTGCAAATTCAGTTGTACAACCACAACAAAATGATCCATATTCTGATTTAGATGAAATGAATATTGGCGATCTACTAGGTGACCTTCTCTAAGCGAAGGAGCAATACACGCCAACCAATACGCAAGCACATGTCTGAGGTCGCAGACGCTGACTGGATGCATGGTCGACCTGAATGGTGGAGAAGTACTGCGGGACAACCCCCCACTAAATCGCATGGAGTCTTTGGGAAAAAACTCGATGAAGGAAGGGAAGTTTCTCCTGTTCCTGAACAATTTCATTGGGAATTATCTCCTCCTGACTTATGGGAATTAGCAGACAAAAGAAAAGGTGGCACCGGATGGATGAGGCAACGATTCAAACCACCTGCCCGATCTATCTTGCTACCATGCTCTTGGTCGGCATTCTTCCTACTATCTACTTCTATACCTCTTGCTCTCCCAGGTCGAACCCCAAATGATCAAGGTGCAGCAGCAATACTTTTCTTTTGCACATGGGGATTGTTATTGATTCCTGCCTGGATGACCCAAAATGAGATGCCAAGAGGTAGAGGGTGGCTTATTGGAAAACAAACATTAGTTTTTTTCAGCCTTGGTACTATTCTCTTCACCTTACATATTCTGATTAATCCATTATTAGGATGGATATCTTATGCACTCTTCTGCATGGCATGGTTTTCTCAAATTCGTCGATTCCAAGATGGTTTTAGAGCGGCTTCGAATCGGTGGCTTCTCCCATTTAATCAATCAAATTGGGATGGAAATATACTTGAAGAAAACTGGGATATTGTCTCAATAAAATGGAGAAATGGTCCCCTCGCAAAACATTCAATTCATCCAGGGCTAGAACTTCATGGAACAAATAGGGGAAAGGACCGATTCATTGCATTTCATAATCATGGCCCTGAAGGTTGGCTCAATGACCCTTTCACGAATCAACTCAAATCAAATCAAATTCATAATTACCTTACAACTGCCCCTATACGAATACAAGGTGAAAAATGGCCAGACCGATTCCTACAAAAAATAGAATTTGATGAATCTGAATAGGAGGATAAATAATGAATAGTGAATGGATTCAGCCACCTCAAAACAGTATTGAAGCAATCGTACATGGCATGACAATTGCAGATGGTTCCGAATTCGATGTTCGTTTGACTTTAGATCAAGAACTTGTTCTCCATCATAATGCAAGAATCGAAATGAATGAGGGAAAAGAGGGGCTTGAAACCTTTGTTGAACAGAATCATTCGGATGACCTGCGTGGAGCTGGATTTAGTCTTCTTTCAGAGTTGATTGAAGATTCAAGAATTAAATCCACATGGATTGAAGGTTCTGCAACCGCTTGTATTGAGATAAAACGACCTCATCCGAAAGCAAAAATCGCTGGAGGATTTTTTCATCGAAAAGGAATGTTAGAACATGTTAAGAAAATAATGATGAATATCGAAAATCTTCTTTCACCATTAGAAATTCCAGACAGAAATACAGTAATCTACTCATTTGATTCAGAAACGATGGAGGCCCATTCATTGTCTGGGATTCAAATTCCCGCTGCTCCAATTAACCCCTCAATTAGAACATGGGGGCCATCACCAATTCGCCGAGCGATGGCTCTTCCCTCTTATGCAAAGAGGAATGTTCTCCAAATGGCTCACCATTGGCGTGATAATGGTGCACCTGTATTACCATTAGCACTGAAACATCTCAACTCATGGTCAAAATATCTTCATCTAGGTCGACCATATTCATTCCAAGGAAAATCATTAGAATTACTTAACAAAAAAAGACAAGGTTACCCCATTCATGTCTGGCCTACTCCAATGAAAATTGAAAAGAAAATCATTGCGGGTGGATTTACGGCACTGAGCGATTTGATGGATCCTACCATCCTTAGAACTCCCCAAGGGCAAACACGCTGGATGAAACCAGGAACTCAACCATTAAGTCCTGAACTTGAAGAAAGAATGAATGAAACAACTGATGAAAATAATGCAAAAAAACTTTTTGAAAAGGCATCACAAGGACCAACATGGAACGAAATGGATCTCAAAGAAAGACAGGAACTAATCGATAGATTAGGGACTAGATTTTATTGGCCAGACATTCAAGCGGACGAAGGTTCACCTCCTTGGGAAATACCACGATTCATTGGTCATCGCGGTGCAGGAAAGACATTCAAAGATGGTTGATTACAATCGTCTAACCGGTTGTTCTCGTGCTATATATTTCGGGCGATAAATAGGAACGCCTTTTCCACCACGTGAATTTCTTTCATCAACAATCTGGGCAGAAATTCCAATTACACGAGCCCATCCGAAGAAGGTAGTGTAATAATCAGGCTTTCGAAATCCAGCATTATAGAGTAAAGTACCTGAAACAAGATCGACATTTGCATTTGGATTACTAATCTTAGGATTCTCTCCTAAAACACGTGGAGCAACTTCTCTTAGTGTTCGAACTGTTGCAAACAAAGGATCATCTGGACAAACTTCCTCACCAATCCTCATCTGAACTGTTGCTCTAGGATCCTCTGCCCTCAAAACTGCATGTCCGAAACCAAAGATTGGTCGCTTTGCTAGAAGTTCCCCTCTAACAAATGACTCCACCTCTTCAGGATCGGATGTTCCTACCTTTTGGACGAATTCCAAGCATGATTGATTTGCACGCCCATGTAGAGGGCCACTCAATGCGTTCATAGCAGATGCAATGGATGCGAAAAGACTTGCACGACTAGATGCTACAGACTTGCCCGCGAAGGTGGATAAATTACCTCCACCATGATCCATATGTAGGACTAAAAACGAACGAAGGATCCTCTCTGCACGAGTGGC
Organism: Candidatus Thalassarchaeaceae archaeon; assembly: GCA_030747885.1. GTDB lineage: Archaea > Thermoplasmatota > Poseidoniia > Poseidoniales > Thalassarchaeaceae > MGIIb-N2. The sequence continues at coordinate 1,220 of JASLJW010000142.1, read as the reverse complement.
ATCATCCCCCTCCATTCCCAACATTGAAACAAAATTTCCTGCCATTCCAAGTGAAGGATTTGATGGATTTGCTAAGCCTCCTCTACCCCCCCTAACCATGAACAATCGAGCCATTAGTTCAGGCATCCAAGCAATCAAATTCATTGCATCTGAAAATACATCATCTTCCACCTCGCCCCTTCCAACCGACATTATTCCTATGCTAAGCCAATCCATTGGGTGACCTGCACCAGTACCTATCGAATCGAAAAGATCGAGGGACATAGAAGGAAGAACTGAACGAGAGGCAAGGTCTGTCCTGAAACTTTGAGATTCTTCAGCATTGGGAAGACGCTTATTGAAAAGTAAGAAGGCAGCATCCTCAGGATCAAGATCAGCTAGGTCCGCAATTGGATATCCGGCATAATGGACACCATCTATAGGATCAACGAATGAAGTTCGGCAGGTTCCTACTGGAATTCCTCGCATTCCAGTATCAAGATGGGAGTCCTTGACTTCGAACAATACATTCTCGTCGGACATGGCTCCCCCTCGGTGTTAGAATGGAACCGTACAGTTCCCATCAAGAACCCTCCGCATGTATTTACTCGCTCTTGACCGTGAAGTTTGAACCGTGAATCGGACTCGAAAGGATGTGGGAAGAAATCGACTTGAATGGTGGCAAGCTGGAGTTCGCTTCACTTGCTTACCAAATTGTGGCAGATGTTGTGATGAGCCAAATGGCCTCGTGTATCTAACTAAAGAAGATGCTAAACGGATTTCAAAAAGCATGAACAAGGATACAAAAAAATGGTTAGAAGAGGATGCTAGAAAAACTCATGATGGGCGTTTTGTATTGAAATCAACACAAAAAGGCACCTGTATCTACATTGAAGACGACAAAAGTTGTAAAATTCATTCTGTGAAACCAGCCCAATGTTCAGCTTTTCCTTTCTGGGGAGAAAATGTTAGAGATGATCCATCATGGAGAAAGACGATTGAAATCTGTCCAGGCCTAGTGCACCCTGATGCAATTCTAATTGATGGAGATACGATTCGAGCACTCATAGAATCAGATGCTATAGCAGAACGTGGATTTCGAAAATGGGAGTAACTCAAACGGGTATCTTCACTCGACGTTTTCTTAATCTAGCCGTTCCTTTTGAAGCGGCTTTACTTTGATGATGAGGTATTTGTCCAGGTGCAGGTTGGAGAATAGGATACTGAATATCTACAGTTAT
>JASLJW010000141.1 GCA_030747885.1 Candidatus Thalassarchaeaceae archaeon | reverse complement strand
TCCATCCATGCTCCTCTTGCAAAACTATCCCCCAAACCAATACTATTCATCCAAGAATACACTTCTTTCCACCCCTTTTTGGTCATCCCAACATCCAATGCCTTTCTCCCCAAGTATCGCGCACAAACTTCTCCTTGATCAGAAAACCATTCTTCTAATTCTTCAACATACGATTTGAGCCCAGTAACTCCCTCACCAATTCCTTGAGAGACCAACGGTAACGATTCCATATACGCCATATCAAGATCTTCTCTTTCCTCCGCCTGCATACTTAAAATTTCAGAAAGTCGAGTAAGTAGGGAATGCCCCTCAACATTCAGGGCATCATCATCCCACCCCAATTCTAAGCCGATTGTATAGGGGTGTTTCATGGAATCACCCAATCAAGTTTTGAACCAATTCTAAGTGTCGCTCAAATGTAATATTCAATTCAACCCTTTTCTTTGCCAGTAATCGTACTTCAGCGGGATCAAGAATTCCATCCACCCACACAGTTTTGAGGAGCATTACATAGATTTCTTCATTTTTGTTCTTAACTCCCTCATCAGATTCTTCAATTTGTAATTCATCATCATCATCATCCATTAGGTCAGATAGTGCATCGAACTTATCTCCCACATCATATGTTGTATGACTTGCACCCGAATTCCCTCCAATTCCTAATTCTTCAAATGGATCAACATCATCATGTGTTTCAGAATCAATCCCACCCATTTCAAGCCCACTTTCTGGGGGGCTGAACTCATCGTCATCGTCATTCATATTGGGTTGCATATGGAGGTGGTTGTTCAAACCATCCCGCTCATGTTTGGAAATTTGATAATTACCAACCCCTAATTATGTCAGGATGGATTGTAATCGATGTGCGTTAATTCTAAAATGTGCATTTTGTGAAACATATGACACCCTCTAGTTTGATGTTTTTCCAGTGAACAATCCATTAACAATCATATACCCTCGATTGAGCCAACAGATTCCCACGCGAATAGATGTGCGGCACGAAGTCAATAGGTGAACAAAGGAGGGATGAGAATGCAGACTACCATGGAAAACAGCAATGATGGAACAAGTGGCATGACTATCAAACGTAGATTCACTACTGTGGGAGACAATCCATTCGATACGTTTGAATGGATTACTACAGATTTAGAGATTCGCAATATGGATGGAACGGTTGCTCATGATATGATTGGAGTCTGTTTTCCTAGTGGATTTGAAGGAGTACCTGGGACTGTTGCTGCTCAAAAATATTTACGCAAAGCAGGAGTCCCTGCAGCACTTAGACCAGTTCCAGAAGATGGCGTTCCAACATGGCTTCAACGCTCAGCTCCTGATGAAGAAAAACTTCAGAAGATGGAAAATAATCAGCGATATATCGCCGAAACTGATTTTCGGCAAATGTTTCGTAGATTAGCTGGAACATGGACATATTGGGGATGGAAGTATGGTTATTTTGCATCTGAAGAAGACGCAAGATCATATTATGATGAAATGTGCTTTTTGATAGCAAGTCAACGCTCTGCCCCAAACAGCCCCCAATGGTTCAACACAGGCCTTCATTGGGCATATGGAATTGAAGGAAATCCTCAGGGGCATATGTTTGTAAATCCAGATACGGGAATGATGACGGAATCTACCAACTCATACGAACATCCTCAACCCCATGCCTGTTTCATTCAGTCTGTAAGTGATTCACTTGTAGGTGGAAGTGAATCTATCATGGGCCTATGGGAAAGAGAGGCATTATTGTTTAAATTTGGTTCAGGCACGGGCTCCAATTTTAGTAACATCCGGGGTAAAGACGAACCACTTTCAGGCGGCGGACGTTCTAGTGGCCTTCTTTCATTCTTAAAAATTGGAGATCGTGCTGCAGGCGCAATAAAATCAGGAGGAACAACTAGGCGAGCAGCCAAGATGGTTACACTAGATTTAGACCATCCAGATATTGAAGAATACATTAATTGGAAAGCATCTGAAGAAGAGAAAGTATCTTCATTAATTATTGGAAGCCAATTGTTACAAAAGCATGCAACATCAATCATGTCTGCAATGTGGGCAGATGAAGCAGAAACAGCCTCATCAGATATGAATACTAATCCTGAGTTGAAAAACGCCCTTGTTAATGCAGTTAAGGACGGTGTACCAGAACCACATATCAAGAGGATAATGGATCTTGGTGACCAAGGATGGCGATCAGTAAATTTCGAAGTATTCGACTCTGATTGGCAAGGTGAAGGTTACATTACAGTATCTGGGCAGAATAGCAACAATTCAGTTCGAGTTCCTAATAATTTCATGGATGCTGTTGAAGCTGGAGATGATTGGAATCTCTATTGGAGGACAGAATTGACTTCTGCTGAAGAAGAAGGAAGAAATCCAGAACCATGCAAAACACTTCCAGCAAGAGATCTTTGGAATCAAATTGCATACACAGCTTGGGCTTGTGCGGACCCAGGTGTTCAGTACGACTCCACAATCAACGAATGGCACACCTGTCCGGAAGGAGGAAGAATAAACGGCTCAAATCCATGTTCAGAATACATGTTTTTGGATGATACAGCATGTAATTTAGCAAGCATAAATTTACTTGAATACTATGATGCAAACTCACGAACATTCCAAATCGAAGATTTCCAACATAGTGTTCGACTTTGGACCACAACTCTAGAAATTTCTGTATTAATGGCTCAATTCCCTAGTGAAGAAATTGCGCAGAAATCATACGAATACAGAACCCTTGGACTTGGATATTGCAACCTTGGGTCATTATTGATGCATATGGGAATACCATATGATGACGACCGCGCTCGTGCTATTTGTGGTGCATTAACGGCAATAATGTGTGGTGAATCATATGCTACTAGCGCAGAGATGGCTAGTTTCCTTGGCCCCTTTGAAAAGTATGGTGAAAACAGAGATCATATGTTACGTGTAATACAAAACCATCGTCGTGCTGCATATGATGTAGAATCAAAAGAATACGATTCCCTTTCTGTTAAGCCATTGGGAATTGATGCAGAATTATGCCCTGACGATTTGTTGGATGCCGCTAGAGATACGTGGGATCGGGCATTGAATCTAGGTACAGAGTTTGGATTTAGGAATGCACAAACTACTGTAATCGCCCCGACAGGAACAATCGGTTTGGTCATGGCATGTGATACCACTGGAGTAGAACCATCATTTTCTTTGGTTCAATTCAAATCCCTTGCAGGCGGAGGAATGCTGAAAATCATCAATAATGGTGTTAAGTTAGCTTTGTCTGAACTTGGTTATGATGATTCACAAATCGAAGAGATGGAGACTTATGTAATGGGAAGTAAGAGCATCGAGGGGTGCCCTAGTATTAGTCGAGAACGTCTAACTAAAGCAGGTTTTGGAGAGGCAGAATTTGCTAAAATCGAAGATTCAATTGGAGCTGCGTATGACATTCGAGGCGCATTCAATGTTCATACATTGGGTTCTGATTTCTGTACAGATGTACTTGGAATGAAGGAAGAACAAATAGACAATCCATTCTTCGATGTTCTGAAGCATATCGGCTTTTCAGTATCTGAAATAGATGAAGCCAATGATTACGTCTTTGGAAGAATGACAATTGAAGGTGCACCACATCTGAATGATGAACATCTTGCAGTCTTTGATTGCGCAACCCCATGTGGTAAGTATGGAGAGCGATCCATAGCTTGGCCAGCACATGTTAGGATGATGGCTGCTGCCCAACCATTTATTTCCGGAGCAATATCAAAAACAGTAAATCTTCCATCATCAGCAACCATTGATGATATTCGAGAGGTGTACAATCTTTCACATTCTACAATGAATAAGGCTACAGCAGTTTACAGAGATCAAAGCAAACTTTCGCAACCACTGATGAATAAATTAGTAGACACATCATCGTTAGAAGAAGAAACACTCAACGACTCTACTACAATTACTACAGAAAATGCAGTAAAACAAGTTGTTGAATCATTACCATTGCCTGCTGAACAAGCCATACCATTGGCGAAAGCGTATGTTCAGAATTATATTGCAACTCGCCGTCCACTTCCAGACGTTAGAGAATCTAAGACGATGAAAGCGCGTGTAGGTGGACATACTGTCTATCTTTCATCGAGCATGTATGAAGACGGTCGTCTTGGAGAGATTATGTTAACAACTTCGAAAGAAGGAATGGCCTGGCGTTCATTGTTGAATCAATTTGCCATTGCAGTTTCAATCGGTCTTCAATATGGTGTTCCATTGGATGCATTTGTGAAATCGTTTACTTTCCAGAAGTTTGAGCCAAGTGGAATGGTTTCTGGTGGTTCAGGTCGTGTAAAGATGGCCACTTCTATTGTTGATTATATCTTCCGTGAGTTAGCAATTAATCATTTGAATCGTGATGATTTAGCCCATGTTTTAGCCGAAGATCTTGACTCAACTTCCATTAGTCGGCCAGAACATACTCCAGATGGAATTGCTAGAAATATTGGACATCAACGCAACATTCAGACAACTCTCGATGTTGATATGATGGATGCACCACCAATTCTTGATCAAGAAAACGAATATGATGGATCTCCACTAAAGGCGGAGCTTGAGAGCGACCTACCATATTCAGTAGCCGAATCTGCTCGTGCTATGGGATTCACTGGAGATATTTGTACAACATGTGGAAGCAGCCAAATGGTTCGCAATGGAACTTGTTTGAAGTGTAATGAATGTGGTGAAACCACTGGTTGTTCTTGAAATCAATTCAACCATTCAGTTTCTAATCCATTTTCTGTTAATCTATTCAACAGAGTTTTTCGAGTAGATGGATTTCTCTCACACATTTCGATTGCAAAACGCCGAACTCTTACTCTTGAAACCTCATCATCTTCAATTAATGAATTAACTAATATTCCACGAGAATCATTGGGATCTATTTGCATTAGTATCCTTAAACCACTTTGTACAAATCTTCTTCTTGAACGTATATCATTATGAGCAGCAGCCCGTTCAACACGACTTAGAAATGCCTGCTCATCATGAACAGCAATTGCACTAAGAGCACCTTGGGCAATTACTGCAGAATCGCCACCATGTTCAAACCCACAATCAATTAGTAGTAGAGAAGTTTCTACTGAGTGATATGAAATCCGTTCAGCTAGAGATACAACCTTTGTCATTTTATCTGAATCTAGATTACCAATTATAGTATCAATCAATTCCTTTGAAAATTCTAAATCCTGAATGATAAGATGAGGTAAACATTCCAACAGTGTATCGATCATAGCCTCATTATTTATTGAAGAAAACAATCTTTCCCTCATTCTCAAAGGTATGTATAGGTGAGAACGATTGACAATTTCTGGCCACCATCTAAACATCAACAAAATTTCAGTTTCAAGGACATCTAGAATCCATGCAGCAGCAATTGCCCCATCCACATGAATTTCCACCCCTTCATCGACATCATTTTCCCCCTTCCAATCTAATAGGTGCGGTCCCTTATTCGCTTTTGTTTGCCAATATCCTGGGGGAGATGCCAAAGCAATTGATTCAATCAAATGAAACCCATCATCAAGAACTGCCTTAGGCCTCTGTATACATACTCCAACAAATAGAGAAATTGCCCACCACCACCGATTTACATCTGGGACATTAGAATCCAATCCTGATTGAAACCATTCGGTTATCCGAGCGATTAGAAAATGATCGATTAATGATTCAATAGAATCGAAAATATGTTGATCTAAAGCACGCTCTTCATCAATTGCCCTCTTCACATGATCAGGAACATTGGAACTGAGATAATTTTCGATAATTCTCTTGAATCCAGCTTTATCTATTGCGTTTACACCAATGGCTTGTTGTTGAATAACTTCTGCATCTGGCTCAATTGCCGGCATTTCTTCGAAAAGATGTGGTGGTGATGGCAATGGTGCAAACTTTACTCCAACATTTACACATGAACATAAGGCATCATGTGCCTTTTCCCAAAGTAATGCCATGGGCTCTCGTCGGGCCAAATCTTCACCCTCTTATGCCTCTGAAAACAGATTTGGATGCCATGCAGTAATCTTTCCAGTGAATGCACTAGCCATTACTGTTAATGGGCTTGCTAGATACAATTTCCCTGGCCCTGAACGCCCCTGAAAATTCCGATTAATTGCAGATACAGA
>JASLJW010000140.1 GCA_030747885.1 Candidatus Thalassarchaeaceae archaeon | reverse complement strand
GGCTGTAATTCGGAAATCTGCCCCTCAGATTTTGCTCTCGGAAACATCTACGGTTCTGTTTTGGTCCAAATTAGTCTGGTTTTGGGAATCGTGGTATTGATCCATCCTCTCGAAGTAAGACCAGATTGGTTAGCAAGAGATGGACTTCTGATGTTCATGGCCGTGATTCTGCTGACTGCACTCATTCTAATCGATGCAAAGCTGGACCGATTAGAAGGAGCGATTCTCTGTCTGATTTATCTCTTCTATATCGTCAACCTCCTACATCAAAGCGATAGGATTCGTGAAGATGAATTACTGCTTACAGGAGAACAATTGGTTTCTCAATTGGATGTGAACCCTAAGAAAATCCTTCTTGGAGTAATTGTTGGCCTAAGTCTAGCAATTTGGTCTGCCAACATACTTGTGAGTTCTGCGACTGAAATTGCATCTAATCTTTCGATTCCTTCTGCATTCATTGGCGCTACGATTACTGCCATCGGAACTTCTCTCCCTGAATTAGCTGTTGCGTTGACTGCTGCTAGACGTTCCAAGGGAGTCGCAATAGGTACTCTCATTGGCTCAAATATCACCGACCCACTGTTGTCGATTGGACTTACAGCTCTTGTTTTCCCAGTTACTGTAGGATCTTCAGCCATCTTCTTCACCCTCATTATTCCTGCAACGGTTCTAACAACTGGACTCAGCCTTCTTTTCATGTATACTGACTTTGAATTCCAACGGTGGGAAGGAGGGGTGCTAGTATTCTGTTACTTCATTTTCGTGGGTCTTCTTATCGCCGCTACCGGACTGCTTTGATTCTGCCTTCCATAGGGTGAAGGCTAAGTTTGACCCACCTATGGCAGGGCATGGTCGACCTCACTCTGTCCGAAGAGCAGGAGATGTTGCGGGAACTTGCGCACGAATTTGCCAAAGATAGTATTCGCCCCAATGCCGAGCATTGGGATGAAAACAGTGAGTTTCCAATGGATGCCGTTGCTGAGGCTCATGAAATGGGCTTGTTGAATCTCCATATTCCTGAAGAATACGGAGGCATGGGCATGAATTGTCTTACTGAAGCAGTCGTCCAAGAAGAACTTGCATGGGGGGATCCTGGATTTGCCACTGCAGCATATTCGAATGGATTGACTGCTGCTCCAATCATCACAGGAGGCACTGAAGATCAGAAGAAAAAGTACCTTGGATGGTTGGTAGAGAAACCTTCCATTGCAGCATATGCAGTCACAGAACCTGGAGCAGGAAGTGATGTTGCAGCGATTCAAAGCACAGCCGTCAAGGACGGAGATGACTACATTCTGAATGGGAACAAAATGTGGATTACTGGTGCAGGAAAGGCTGATTGGTTCTTCGTTCTAGCATATACTGACAAGGATGCAGGATACAAAGGAATGAGTGGATTCATTGTAGAAGCCGATTGGGATGGAGTCTCGTTAGGAAAGAAAGAGAACAATATGGGGCAACGTGCTTCAGATACTCGCGCTGTGAACTTTGAGAATGTTCGAGTTCCAGCGGCCAATCTTGTCGGAGAGAAAGAAGGTGGAGGCTGGTTCAATGCAATGGCTGCATTTGATGTCTCAAGGCCAAGTGTTGCAGCACATGCAACTGGTATCAGCCGTGCAGCCTACGAGCACTCCCTACAATATGCAGATGAACG
>JASLJW010000139.1 GCA_030747885.1 Candidatus Thalassarchaeaceae archaeon | reverse complement strand
AGGCAACGCTGCGACCGAAGCGGCCTATTTGAGTCTATTCCTAGAAGACAAAGCATTTTCAGTATCAAATTAAAGATACGTAAGAGCCGTGAATCACTTGTAAATTAATTCAATTGCAAATTCAATGATATCTGCATTATGCTGTTTCTGATTCTGAATCTTCATAGAATATTCTCCATCTAAATATTCACGCCACTGGGATGAAGTAAGTTGAAGCCAAAGACAACGATTTCCGGGATCTTCCTCTGTTCCTGTATCACAATCCCCATACGTCATCTGTTCGTCAGTGGTAGCTGTTGTATCTACTACATCCTCTCCTGTAGCATTGGTTACATACATGTCGAAACGATTGTGGCAGGAATTATTTGGGCATGCAACGAAATCTTTGTCTTCAATTGGATAAGTCAGTTTAAGTTTGACATATCGAATTGTGTTCTTTGATTCATCATCGTAAACAACTGGAAAATCAAAAGACATTTCATCGCCACTTGTACCGTTACGATCTAGTTCGAAATCATTCCATTCTCCTCGATAATTGACGAATAATAGGGAGTCATCGGTATCCGTAAATCCATTATTATCCTCTACTTCAAGAGCAATCTTGTATTCTCCAGCAGTTACTGAAGACCAAGAGTATGTTTCCCCTGTAGCATCAACATCATTGGAACTATCACCATCTCCATCAGAATCGGTGTAAACTCCCAAATCCCAAGAGTAGTCCGTCAGATATTCTTCTGCATAACATTGTGAATCTTCAGGATCACAACCTGCCCAAGAAGCGCTGCCATCAAGATCAATATTGATTGAAACAGAAATACTACGATCTGAAATACCTATGTCTTCATCACAAACCCAATAGAGAATATATGTGCCAGAGGGAGGGGAATCTCCTGCACAATCATCATCTTTCTCTCCTGTTATCTCAGCATGTGGTAGTCTTGCATTTGCATCTACGACTGTCACATCTTTCGTAGCTAAAGCCTCATGCTGGCCATCATTAACAGTTAGAGTAATTGTATAATCTCCTGGTGTTACGAATGTATGCTTTGTTGTAAGGCCAGTTCCGGTGTTTCCATCTCCAAAATTCCAATTAAAAGTCAATGCATCTGCATCTGGATCTGAACTGCCAACTGCATCAAAAGTTATCTCTTCTTGGGCCTTCAATGTCCCAGAAGGTGAAATCGACATTACAACAGTTGGTGGTTGATTACTGGAAAAGGATTCCAAACATCCAGCTAAAGGTAGTGCTAACAGCAAACTGGTCATGAGAATAGTCCTTAGCAACGCTCCTGTCATATGATGTTCTCAGTATAGGTCACCTATCAGACATTCGATTACTTGGAAGGAAAACGGAGAAATTTCCATTTTTTGTTGTTTGGCGAGACAAAATTACATCCATGAATCAAGCGTTCCTTGCTTTGAACCCTGTAACAAATCCTTTTCATTCCAACCGAAAACTTCTGTAATTCTCCCCATGGCTGTCGCAATCCTACGAGCATAATACTCCGGATCAAAATCAGTCTGAATCTCGCCCGTCTCATCCTCATGCCAATCTATCACAGTCATTGGGCTATTTGATGCATCAGTCACTAGATAACCTACTTTCATTCCAGGAGTGAAATTTAATCCACGAGCAATACGACTCTTGGCAGCAGAAACATAGGGCATACTATTGGGATTCTTGTATGCCTTGGTGAAGTATACACTTCCATCTGACCTAAGATGACCTTTACATGACCGGCTAATTACCAAATCTCTTGGTTCAAGTTTTCTTTCTCTAACTCTTTGAATGAGTAAACGAATTTCATCTACTGCCTTCGTTGTCTCTCCTGCAAGAATTAACTCAAAGGAAGACATCATACATTTGGTGAGAATTACAAATGAATCTGAGCGACGAACTTCGTATCCTCTAATGAGGAGATCTTCCTCTGGCCACACTACTTGACCAAAATACCTCTTTTTTGCACCATGGCTAAACATCGCTGCCAATGCTGCCTCAAATTCTAATTCAGCCCCTGCTTTACTGAATCGCTTCGCTAAATCATTACCAAAACGAATCGTAATATCCCGTGCTTCCTCAAACGCAGGACGGTTCTCATCCTCTTCTTCAGGAATTTTGGTTGATGTGCCCTTAGGAACTGGTGAACTAATAAAAATTGAATCAGTATCTCCGTAAACAACACACTGTTCTTCAGATTCAAGTGTCGATATCACTGTACGAATGTTGGATCTTGCCCACGATGTAATAGATGCTCCAATTTCAGGATGAGTAAACCGATAAAACGAGGATGCAAATACTCCATAGAATGAATTCATCAAAATTTTCACAGCATATTGCATTCTATCATGAAATCTTGCTAGAGATTCATCTCCAATACTCCTAGCTTTCTTCATCGCTTCCTTTTGCTTATCTCGTTCATCCATTAATCCCTGAAGTAATCTAGGTACCAAACCTGTTCTATGGTTCCTGTCTAGATATTTCGTACCATCAGGAGCGGTATTTACGCCACTTTCCGGAGCGTCCTGAGAATCTATTCTTGTTGTGAAACAAATATTCTGTTCAATCATTATTGAAGGATACATGGACTTGAAGTCAAGAACTGCAACCCAAGGATGCAATCCAGATTCAACATCTTGCACATGACCCCCGGCTATCTGATCACTTCTACCTGTATTCCGAGTTTGAGGAACTGCGATGTTCTCGCGGTCAGCAAGACGAATCATTAGTGAGTCAATCCATTGACTAGTAGTTCCCGAGATTGCTCGTTGGATAGGTATTTTTGAAACCGAAGCCAATGCTTCTTTACTCCTAATGGCATGAATCGCATCTAATATCTCCAACGGAAGTATCGTATCCATCACACAATATTTGAGAACTTCTTCGGGACGATTTTTCCACTCTTCATCCATTTTACTTGCATCAATTTCCATTTTTCTAAGTTCTGGGCGATCTGGAAAAAGTAACTCAGCTACAAATCGTAAAGACTCTCTCTGTGGTCGAAGGGCCATTCGAGCCTCCCACCACGCATCCATCACACAACGTCCAGGAATGCTCCATCTACGAGATTGATTTCTAGAAGGCAAACCACGTTTTCCGTCTCTAATAGATCTCCTGCTCCATCCAAACATTTCCAAAGCAATGAACTCATCAGAAGAACCTCCCAAATCTGATGTTCGTTGTTCAATTCTAGGAAGATCAAAATTATCAATATTGTAGCCAGTAATGATGTCTGGATCCTCTTCCTGAACTATTCTAGTAAGACGAGATAAGATTTCTCTTTCAGGTCCATCTATTGCGTATTCTGTTCGTTCACCATCACGATCAATTACCATCGCAGCACAGAGAATATTAGATTGAATGACACTTGTCTCAAGATCAAAAGATGCAGTTACAAAAGGAGTACGGAATGCTTCAGTCTGAACGATATCATTCAAATTACA
>JASLJW010000138.1 GCA_030747885.1 Candidatus Thalassarchaeaceae archaeon | reverse complement strand
TTAGTGCAGCACTGGGGTTCGCACCCAAAAGGGTGAAAATAAGCAAAATCGTCAGCAGGTATCTGGTCTTCAACATGGGAATTCCATTTTGTCGACGCACATGGAAGGTAAAATACCATTTCATCAGATGTATGGTAAAATCACCATATCTGTCAAGGTTTTAAATTTCGAAATCGTCGTAGGAAAACTGCGATAGGAATCGTCGTCCAACATACCACTGCGAGATCAATCCAACCGTCCCAAACTGTGGGTTGAGAAGCCTCTGGTAACCTATTTTGAAGAACCAATTGGTATACTCCGTTAGGAGAGAATAAATCTGCATGTTCTTGGAAGGCAATGAATGTAGGATCAGCTGTATTGGTGGCATCTACTCCTAACATGGTGGCAATGACTACCGTAACGAGTAGCCACATTAGAGTAAACAACATCCAAGTTGCAACACCAAAGGTCACAGAGGAACCTAGATCTTGTGCCATCGAAGAAGCAATCATTTGGATTGAGGCATACCAAAGAAGGAGAAGTGCAGTAATTCCAATCCATGTGAATGAATCCATTGTTGAAGGGACAATTTCCATTTGGTGTTCGATTATTGCCAATGAAGAGATTTGGAGTAATGCTACTGGTATTGCTACACTTAGCCAAACTCCGAATAGATGATTCATCCCGAGCATCGTTCGATTCATCGGTTGTGCAAGCTCAATTGCTAACTCTCCGGTTAATCTTGGCCGACTGATTGAATCAAAGCCAACTAGGACAACTCCTAGAGTTGCAGACAGTAGAATAAAGAGACTGGATAGAAACATTACAGTAGACGCTCCATCCACTGCTATAGATCCAGGAAGACTAGCATTAGGATCAGAAAAACCCCAGACTGCTCCCGGAATGAAAAGGACCAACAATGGATAGAGAATTACCATTCTTGGAGAAACCATCTTCACCTTAAGATCATGAAGAAGTAGTCGCATGAATCTCGTGAAAGGTAACGTCATTATTCCTCCTCCTGAAGATTAATTCCTTCCGAAATCCCTGTCGCAGTACGCAATATTTCTTCCAAATCAGGTGGAATTCTTTCCACAGATGCTACCCTGGTACTTCCTACATTTATTCTTTCAATTAGTGCTGCACGCAAATCTTGAGACCAAGTCTGGTCATGCCTAGTTAGACGAAGACACCAGTCGCCTTCTTCGTCCAATTCTGTGACTGTAATCAATGGATTTTCTGAAATCGATGATGCAGGAGAGGGGCCAATTCCAGATATCAATAGACGTTGACCAACTCCGAGGTCATGTTCAACACTAGTGAATGACCCTTGAGTCACAATTTTCCCATGATTCATGATTGCAATGCTTTCTACAAAACGTTCCAATTCGTTTAACTGATGACTACTTACAATGATTGCTTTGCCTCTTTCTGCCATTTCTCGAATCATTGTTCGAAATGCATTTTGAGCTACAGGATCCAATCCATTCATTGGTTCGTCGAGGAGTAGAATTTCAGGATCTCCAATTAGTGATGCACCTAGAGAGAGACGTTGCCTCATTCCTTGGCTAAGACTCGAAAGACGATCACGTGCTCTCGAAGAAAGTCCGACTCTTTCAAGGATGGTTTCCGCATTTTCCTTGGGGAGTCCTCGAATGATGCAAAGGCGTTGAATCACATCTAGAGGGGTTGCTGGACCCGACCAAGCAACTCTTTCAGGCATTAGTCCAATTCTACTTCGAAGATTTACTCGCTCTTCTTCAGAACGTACAGCATTTCCGTTAGAACGAATCATTCCATTTTGAACAGGAAGAATTCCAGCCATGATGGACATTAGAGTGCTTTTTCCAGCACCATTTGGCCCTACTAGTCCGACAATCGAACCAGATTCAATCCGTAAAGATGCTTCAATGACCCCCCGCTTAGGCATTGATTTCTTACGACGTTTTGCGGCAGCAATTACTGCACGAGGAATTGGATATAGGTGCTGGACCTTTTCCATCTCCATCAGCAGTTCCATGTGACATCGAATGAACGCTTGGTCATCTTCTTTGTGTATGAAAATGGTTCCAGAAATTATTTTTTAGGCTAACCTAAAGTTAATATCCAACTTATTTTTCGGGAGTTTTAGGTGAGCCTAAAATGAACAAAATGTCAACCCGATTGAATGCCCAAATACGTGCCCTTACTCTAACATCTCTGATGTTATTATGTGCTGCTGCAGGTTGTCTTGGAGGAGATCCTCTAGCTGAAGAGGATCCAGTCGTTGAAGCCCTTGAACCCCTTGTGATAGCATACGAGGTCAGAGATGATTATACCAATGTAGATGAAAATCCTCAAGCCTTAGCAGATTATCTTGCTGAGAAATTAAACTACGATGTTAGTTTGTATAATGTTGATTCAGAGGGTGCAATGATTGAAGCTCTCCGTTTTGGAAATGCTGATATCGCCATTATGGACGGTGGAGCCGCTTGGGTTGGATGGCAACAATATGACCTTCAAGTCCTAGCAGCAGATCAAAAGTCGGATGGAAGAGCTTTCTACAATGCTCACGCATGGGTGCGCGCAGATAGCGAGATGGCTACAGCAGCAACCGATAATGATACCTTCACAGATCCGTTCGCTCTATTGTCTGGAAAGACGTCTTGCCATACTGGTTGGTTGAAGTCTGCAGGAATGTTGCTTCCAATGGGTTACCTCATTGGGCATGGATATGCTAATGTTGTTGGAGACCCAAATGATGTGGAAACATTACGAAATACAATTCATGGCTTCTTCAACGAGAATGCATCGATTCCTGATTCTGGGACCCCTTACTATGGATATAGTGGTGCTGTGAAGTGTCTCTCAGAAGGTGTCGGAGATGTTGCCTTTGCAAAGGATAGCACAATTGATTCATATTGTGGGAATGATAATTCCTCCGAGAATGAAGATTGGTGTCTTGCAAGAGATCAGTATGTGGCTTTGCCAACATTCGGACAAGCCCCTAGCCATCCAGTGATGTATAATCCTGAATTCATGGACACTACCAAGGCGAATGCAGTCAGAGATGCTTTGCTTGGGCTGAGTAGCGACCCAGCAGCGGCCTCAATTCTTGATGGTGTTTTGAACACTCCTGGAATTATTTCAACAACTACTGAAGAACATCTTGGTAGTTATTCAGCATCCATTGGTAATATTCCTGGCATTTCCGCCTATTACAACGGAAAGTTCAGCATTAATGCCTCTGTAACTCCTACTATCGACAAGGTTAGAATTGCCTATGAAGTCAAGTCTGATTACGAAAATATCGATGAAAATCCACAGTTGCTTGCAGACTATCTAGCTGCAAAACTTGGTGTTGAAGTTGAACTTTACAATGTTGATTCAGAAGGTGCTATTATCGAAGCACTTCGATTCGGAAATGCAGATATTGGATTCATGGATGGTGGAGCCGCATGGGTTGGATGGAAAGAGTACGGATTAGCAGCTATGGCGGCAGATCAAAAGAGTGATCAGAGAACGTATTACAATGCTCATGCATGGGTTCGTGCAGACAGTGATATCGCTACCGCTCATCTTGATGGTGATGACTCAACTGATCCATTCGCTCTATTGGCTGGAAAGACATCCTGCCATACTGGTTGGTTGAAGTCTGCTGGTATGTTGCTTCCAATGGGTTACCTCATTGGCAATGGTTATGCAGATGTAGTTGGTGATACAAACGATGTAAATTCACTACGTGATACCATTCACGGCTTCTTTAACGAGAATGCATCAATTCCAGATTCTGGAACGCCTTACTACGGATATAGTGGGGCTGTGAAGTGTCTTTCAGAAGGCGTTGGAGATGTAGCCTTTGCAAAGGATAGCACTGTTGATTCATACTGTGGAAGTTCTAATGCATCAGAAAACGAAGCTTGGTGTCTTGCAAGAGATCAGTATATTGCTTTGCCAGCATTTGGTCAAGCTCCTAGCCATCCAGTGATGTATAACCCTGATAGATTGGATATGCAGACTAGAACCGCTATTCTCAATGCATTGATGTCGATGAACAATGAGATGTATGTTGAGAATTATTCTGTTGGTGGATCATCTTACACAGGATGTTATGATATTACGACACATGTTGTAGACTCAACATCTGCAAAGAATACTTGTGGTAGTGAAATATTGGATAATATTCTCAATACTCCAGGCCTAGTTCGAGCAAATACCCAAGAACATCTTGGAAGTTATTCTTCCTTGATTTCTAATGTACCGGGTATTTCTGCATACTATGATACAAAGTTCGACATCACTTCAGCGTGATTAGATAAAAGCAGGTCGTAGCAGAGGATTCGCACATCTCTGCTACGGCCTTGCATCACTAGTATTGGCACCGTTGCTCCCACCAACTCAAAATAGAGGTTTAGGGCAGTCTAATTTGTTGATTAGCGTCGACGGAAACATGAAGTGATTTTTTTGTCGAGCCACCATATCATCCGTTTAGAGGATGTTTCTATTGGTTATAGTCACAAGAAACCATTGATGGGTCCATTGAATCTTGAAATAAATTCAGGAGAAATTGTGGCGATAGCAGGCCCTTCTGGAATTGGTAAGACCACTTTATTGAGAACAATTGCAGGACTTGTACCTCCATTACATGGTTCGGTAGAAGTTTGTGGTCAGATCAATCCAAAGATGCCTCCTCGAGGTAGCCTTGGTTATATCCCTCAACGATTGGGTTTGGTTAGGCATGCTAGTGTGTATCATAATGTCATGATGGGAGCCCTTGCTGGACATGCATCTCGTTGGCTACCATTTTCATCTGAGGCCCGAAGAATGGCAGTTGAATCAATTATTGCAATGGGGATTGAGGAAAAGATGAGAACCCCTGTACGTAAATTGTCTGGCGGTCAACAAAGGCGAGTTGCAACTGCCCGAACTCTCGCTCAGAGACCATCGGTAATTCTCGCTGATGAATTTTTAGGAGAATTAGATGAGGAAACAATGTCCAGTGTAATGGAGTCTGTGAAATCCTATGTTCAAGAAAATAATGCTACCTTACTTGTTGTTGAACATAATATTGGTCGGGCAAAAAAATTAGCTGATCGCCTTCTTTTGATGGATGATGGGCGTTTGAATCCATTCATTACTGATCCAATTGTAATGGAGGTGAAGTAATGACCAAGGATTCTATTGAAGACCTTTCTGTTAAGAATCAGTTAGTTGGAATTTGGTTTTCCACTCGCTGGGCAATTTTCTTTTGTTTGTTGATTTGGATAACCATGACTATTGCAAATGGAATGGTTGACGACTGGGGCCGATTGACAAATGGTGGAGAAAATCTAGTCATATTTATCGAAGAATCACTCTGGCCTCCTGATTGGAGTGTTTTAGAGCCACAATCTTACCCTCCTTGTGTAGTTGCTCCAGGTTTTCAATTTACATGTTCTACTGCATGGATTGGATTGGTTGAAACCTTGAAGATTGCTTTTGTATCTACCGTTTTAGGCATAATTCTTTCATTGCCTATTTCTTTGTTGGCAGCTCGAAATCTAAATTCTACTTGGGTAACTTACCCAGCTCGATTTATTCTTGCGGCCTCTAGGAGTTTACCGAGTATTATTTGGGCAATTTTCTTTGTAATATTGGTTGGCCTTGGTCCGCTTTCGGGAATATTGGCGATGACTGTCTATACAGTAGGGTATCTTGGTAAATTACAGTATGAGGCCATTGAAGGAATTCCTAGTGCACCTCTAGAGGCATCTCAAGCAATGGGGCACAGTTGGTTAGAACGATCATTTGGAGTGGTATTACCAGAGTCTGCAAATGGTTTGATTTCTCAGGCGATTTTTATGTTTGAATATAATTTTAGGCACGGTACTGTGATTGGAATTGTTGGTGCTGGTGGAATTGGGTATTACATCAATCTCTATCTAAAGTTCCTTCAATACGACAAAGTAATTGCTTATCTAATTCTTATCTTCGTTGTCGTCTTATTGTTGGATTTAGTTTCAATTCGTGCTAGGTCTTTCTTCACTGAGGGTGGAGATGTATCCCGAATTTCATGGTGGTCAATACTGCTCCCTGCATCCATGTTATCCAACGGTCAAGACGAAGAGGAATGATCGTCATTCTTCTTCAAGGAGCGTTTGAACTTCTTCACCTGCACCAAAAAGAGATGCAAATATTGCTGAAATCCATTCAACCATCGAATCACTCTGAGGCAACGATTCTCATAGCGCCATCTCGATAATGGATGTATACATTGTGAGGTATCTTTTCAGTGAGAGCGGACAATGCTTCATAGATTTCATCGGGGTCAACCTTGAATGCCTTTGCAGCCTTTTTGGTGGACCAAGCGTTTTCCTCAAAATCGTTCTCTTCAAGACACAACCATTTGAAGAGGCGAGCCTCTAACTTAGTCAAATCCGCCATTGCCATGGTTGTCCGAAGGGGAACTTGTGCATGAACCTCGCGGCTAGACTTCGCTCTCAATCATCCTAGATAGGGCCTCATCAACTGTAATCCCCCCATCTAGGAAATCACAAATTGCATGTAGGAATGGAGTGGGAGTGCCTTGTATTGCAGCTCTAGAAAGGAACATTCTAGCTGCTCTAACACCTTCGGCAACCATGTGCATTTTTGCTAAGGCTTCATCTAGACTTAGTCCTGAACCTAGCATTTCACCCAACGTTCGATTTCTACTACTTGGGCTGGTGGAAGTTACGTAGAGATCCCCCAATCCAGCGGCAGTAAAAGCAGTCTTTGGCGAAGCCCCCATTGTTGGAAGTAGCCGTTGCCCTTCTCTGAATCCTGCAGTCACCAAGGCTGCCTTCAGGTTATCACCGCCCCTCGGACCTAGACCATCGACAATACCACAAGCTAAGGCGATTGGATTCTTGAACGCCCCCCAGAGTTCCGCTCCCAGGGGATCATCTGCTGCTTGCAAACTGAGAGTTTTCGTGGTAAGACGATCAGCCATTCGTTTTGCCATCGTATGATCATGTGCTGCAATCAATGCGGTGGTGAGTACTCCTCTAGCCACTTCTGGAGCAATTGTTGGGCCAGTCATTACGAAAACTGGATTGGCTTTACCTGAATCTCGAAGACGTTTTTCGATTGCTGCGCTGATGAATGCTTCATCTTCATTCTCAGGTGCCAAACCTTTGGCTAGGTCCAATAGTGCATGTGAAGGTCGAAGAAATGGCAATAGGTCATCTACCACACTCAGAACCACTCCTGAAGGAAGTGAGAGAATGAGAATTTCAGATTCTTCACAAAGAGCTTCGAGGTCCATAGTTGCCTGCATATTGGCCAATTCTACCCCTGCAAGATATTTCTCATTGATACCTTTCTCAGTGATTGAGGCATAGACTTCTTCCTCTATTGTCCATCCAATGATGTTGTGCCCTGTGTCCCCCCAGACCTTGGCAAGTGCAGTGCCCCAGTTGCCTAGTCCTACAATGCCAATACTCGCCATCTTTCCGTTTGCAGTCGTTTTGGGTTTTGACCGTTGGGGAGGTTGGGAAGTCAAGAGAGGTTATTCCGGCAGAACTGTAAGTAATCGGGCTATGTTCAATCCATGCGCCCTGAACCGAGTGAATTTGCCATTCATTGGGGGCTTGACCCCCAAACGGTTTTTCTGAATCATGGTTCATTCGGTGCAACTCCTTTAGCGGTAATAGATGAACAGCGTAAATGGCAAAATTGGATCGAATTAGAACCTGTCAGATTCTTCGAAGAAATTGCTGCTGTAGCATTATTGGAATCAAGACAGGCAATCGGTGATTTCCTCTCTTGTGATCCAGATGATATTGCATTTGTTGAAAATGCAACTACAGGAGTCAACACAATCTTGCGTTCACTTGAATTCGAAGAAGGCGACGAGATTTTGGTTCCAGACCATGCATATCAGGCATGCAGAAATGCAATTGATTTCGTTGCTGAGAGATGGGGTGCAAATGTAGTTACAGTTAACATCCCATTCCCGATTGAAAGCATGGATGAAATTGTGCATCTTGTTCAAGCATCTGTTACTGAAAAAACGGTTCTTGCAATGATTGATACCGTCACCAGTCCAACTGGCCTCAGGATGCCATTTGAGCGTCTCACTAAGGAATTAGAATCTCAGGGAATACCCGTTTTACTTGACGCAGCCCATGGAATTGGTATGTTGCCACTTTCTTTGGATTCTATCGGTGCATCATACACCACTACCAATGCTCACAAGTGGTTATGTTCTCCCAAGGGAGCAGCGATTCTACATGTTCGTAAAGATCGCCAGCCAAACATCCATCCGTTGACTATTAGCCATGGGATGACTTTCCCATTGGGAGATTCCACTCGTTTTCGGCATGAATTTGATTGGACTGGAACTCGAGACATTTCTGCATGGTGCACTTTGCCTTTCGTCATTGGTCATGTAGCTGAAATGTATGAAGGGGGTTGGCCTGCCATAATGGAGAGGAATCGTTCGATGGTATTGGAAGGTAGAGCACTGTTGTGTGAGAAACTCGGGATTTCGCCACCTTGCCCAGACGAAATGATTGCAACAATTGCAACAATTCTTCTTCCTAATTCAGGTGATGCTGGCATTCCATTGCATGATCCAGATCCACTTCACTCTCGGTTATTGGAACTTGGAATCCAAGTTCCTGTTTGGTCTTGGGCTTCACCTGAAGGCCGATATTTGCGTATTTCAGCACACTTACACAATAGTATCGAACAGTATGAGTATCTAGCAGATGTGTTGTATGATGAATTAGAAAACGAGCAAAATTGAGCGTTGCATTGAAGCGTATTGACTACAGCGCATGATTTGAGCAGGGGTACCCGAGTGGTCAAAGGGGCTGGGTTTAGGTCCCAGTGCGTAGTGCTTCGCAGGTTCAAATCCTGTCCCCTGCACCATTCTGTTATTCAGAAATCTCTGATGTACATTGTAACTGATTTTTTTTCTTGATGAAATTCCCCTACAGATTTGAATAAATGCCGAAGGTGAAATCGATCTGATCCTTCATTGGGAGGATCTAAACTAACCTCAGCCGCGATTGGCATTTTATTTTCAGTAGAATATTGAATCACTTTTTCATACAACTCAGTTCCAATTCCATTGTTTCGATGTTGTTTACCTATTGCAATTCTGTCTACGTAAATGAAATCATCATATCGTTGATTAAACCAAGAATAGTTGAGGCTACCATAATCCTTGTTGGGTAGAAGGCAGATTACAAAACCGATAAGCGTATCATCATGAAACGCACCTAGGCATACTTCTGAAATATTCATCAGATGAATGATTTCTGTTTCTGATACCTTTCCTGTTCCTGGTAGTCCTTGTTCATTGATTTCCCACATCGCCGGGATGTCTTGAATCCCACAATCTCGATATTTGTGCACAATATTGCGTTGTTTTTCGACTACTTGATGAATTCTATTCGTTCATTCATTCTTGGAATCTCTACAAAACCGATATGAGGAGGGACACAGAGCAGGGACCCATGTCAGGTGAGGTCGATGACATCGATGGCGACATCGAGGAGTCAAATGATGCCTCAATTCCAGTAGAGGAGGAGGAAGATGAGCCTTTACTGGATTATTCTGAGATTGATGAAGAATTAGATCGAATTCGTGAACGAAGGGAAGGAATCAAACGTCCATTTTTCAGTGGTTCTGAAGGCAAGACTCTTGCTTTTGGTCTCATCACTGCTATCCTATTTGGCGCGATTGTGGTTCTATCATCAACGGGTGTGGTAATGGCGGATTCAATCGCAATAGATCAAGCACTTTCAGGAACTATTGTCGATCCAGGTATAGAGTGTGAAGATCGTACTGGTGTTGCATGGCTCAACATTTGGGTGGGAGAAGATCATGATATGCGAGTCAGACTATACAATATGGGCCCAGAAAATATTGTGATTCATGCAAGATTGGTTGCCCCCATTGATGAAAATATGGGCAAGAATTCAATTCAAGAGGATCCTTTGGTGCTAAATGGTACATTGAACCAAACCGAGATTCGTCTTGATACTCATGATGTTGCAGATTCAGAATATACTCTTGTAATCAAGGTATACAATACAACTGGATTTAATTTGACAAATGACAATCAGACGGCATTAATAGGGGAGAAGGCAGCTCTAGAGAAGGAACGACAAGTTCGAGTCAAAGACATCGAAACTGGCGGAATTCTCTCACTAGTGGGATTATCTGAAGGCTCTGTTACGAAAGGAATTGAGTTGCTTGATGAAGAGGCTCGTGCTTGTTGGACAGTTCAATCCCTTGGTCAATGGTCCATCGCTTTGATGGGAGCAGAATGGGCAGGTGGAAGAGAGACTGCGATGTTGGCAGGAGGTTCTGCAGGAGTCCCTCCATGGTGGATGGCCTTTGTTTCCTTGTTCATGTCTGTGGTCTTCCTTTTCATCCAATATCCCCTAATGTACCGACTCTATCACAGAGATGATGATGATTTATTGTCAAATGAACAGACAACTCGATTGATTGAACGAACACTGGAATCCACTTGTGATGAATTGCATATTCGTTATAATTCTGAATCGACAGAAATTGAAGTCAAGGACCTCATCATCAGTATTCATGCATGCTATGAGAATACTGATCGTTCTTTTGAGAAGCGAGAGTCTGTTCGTGCTCGCCTCCTCAAGGATATTCTAAGCGAGTTTGCAGTCTTTGGAGAAATGAGAAGCACCGAATTGGATGTGATGACATCACAGGATCGTCGTGGAGTCCATCAGAGCATAAGAGAAGGATTGGATTCATTGGAGGGGCCTGTAGAGGATTATACTTCCTTTTTTACAGATTTGAACAACTATGCACGCATAGATGATAGTATCAGAGATGTGGTCAGAGGTTGGTTTGCAAGCAATCCATTACATCACATCAAGGATAATGTTACATCAGATGATTTCGCAGTATATCTGAGAGTAAATTACAAGCCAGGAAATCAACTTCTTTCCTTCTTTAGAAATACGTATTCTTACGAAGATGTTCAACGTGAACTTCGCCATACTATTAGAGAAAAACTTGGAGCCATGTTGGGTGATCGAAGAATCATTGTGAGCGCAGTTAGTGATGTGGATACCAGAGCGGACAGAGTTGCTGCAGGTAGAGCAGAAAAACTGAGTGTCGTAGAAGGAGACGAGACAGTAGCAACTGAAGCATTCGTCGCCAAGCAGGAAGGAATTACAGGCACTCTCCTACAGAATGAATTTGTAGCAGATATTCTTTCTTCTGTCGAATTCATCGCGCATCAGAATCGAAATCGTATAGATAGATATGGCTTCTTTGGACTAATTGTTTTCGTTTGGATTCCATTCATGGCTAGTGGTGTGTTAGTGGGTGCAATGCTCGGCCTAGTGGCTCGGATGCGGTTTGAGACGGTTCTTTCTGCATGTTTACTGGGAGGTACTGCAGCATCAATTACGTGGGCATATACTGCCCGAGGGATTATTGAGGTGATGGAGAGATACCATGCAGAGGCATTACTTCCTGTGATCATTGGATTAGTAGTGGTGATGGCTATGTTGCACGTTAGAGCGAACAAGCGACATCGACAACGAGAGTTACTGAAGACTAGAATCGCTAGTGCCAAGAGCGCGCAGTTGCAAATGGTTTCTGAGGATTAATTATTGAGCCAGATCTTTGACCTTCTCAACTAGATCCATTCTTCTAATTCTCCAGATTCCGATTGGAACCATTGCGATAGCAATGAGTAGGACAATGCCCATCAGTTGGTAGGCAACGCTAGGAACGAGAACCACGGGGAAGTAGAACTGCCAAGTGGAGAAGGAACCTGCCAGCCCTATAGC
>JASLJW010000137.1 GCA_030747885.1 Candidatus Thalassarchaeaceae archaeon | reverse complement strand
CATTATTACATTCACAGAACAATAAAGCCCGAATGCTCAAAGATGTGGTTGCCTTCGTTCGCTCTACCCATGTCTACTCACATCCATATCCCAATGGTCCCTACGGACCCAATGGAAACATGGACAGGGGTAGTCAATGGGAAGGAAGAAACCCATTTGGCCCATGGACATGCAATTCTTCTGGACGTACTACGAGACAGAGTTGGCACACTCGGAGTCAAACGAGGATGCGACATGGGGACATGCGGATGCTGTGCAGTTTTGGTCGATGGAGTGCCGAAACTATCCTGTCTGACCCTTGCTTTTGAAGCAGAAGGCAAGGAGATTACAACAGTAGAAGGATTAGCAGATGGTCACCACCTTCATCCGATTCAGCAATGCTTTGCAGATCATGGAGGGAGTCAATGTGGTTTTTGCACTCCTGGATTCCTAGTTGTTAGTGCTGCCTTATTGGAACAAAATCAAAATCCATCTGAATCCGAAATTAAAGAAGCAATTGAAGGGAATCTCTGCCGATGTACCGGATATCAACAGATTGTCACATCTGTAGCTGAGGCCGGCCGAATGCTTAGAGACGGGAAAAGTGGAGACGACAGAACTGAACCTGCTTCTGACCCACATCCAATAGGCCCTGATGAGCCAACACTACCACCTGGAGATGCGAGGTGATAAGATGAGCAGAGGTTATCGACAAGCCCCAAATAAAGGGAAAAAAAGTCGAACTGATGGGAAAAGAACTGCTGGACAACAAGACTTCGGAGTCCCAGGTAGCGGGGGTTCAGACCCTTACAGTTCTCTACAAGATATAGATCGAATCCCAACTAGTCAAGGGGGACAATTGGAACAACCTCGTGGACCTCACGTCCATGACCCACACATTACGGGTCAAACAATAGGGAAGCCTACGCCTCTTGTTGATTCAAGATGGAAAGTTACAGGACAAGCAGAATATGGCGATGATATTCGATTACCAAATGAGTTATTCGGACGGATTTTGAGATCACCCCATCATTATGCAAAAATCACTTCCATTGATACGTCTCTTGCAGAAGCATTACCGGGTGTAAAGGCAGTAGCCACAGGGATGGATTCTGTGAATAAATTTGGAGTCCTTCCCGTTACCAAAGACGAACATGCGATGGCGCAGGAAAAAGTAAGACATGTGGGAGATTTAGTGGCTTGCGTTGCTGCAGATTCAGAAGAAGCTGCAATCGAGGCCTTGAGTCTGATTAATGTAGAATACGAAGTCTTGGAAGCTATTCATGATATGGAAGAAGGACTTCTAGACAACAAAGATCCAATTCATGACAGAGGGAAATACCACATTGGAGAATCCAATGTCCAAAAGCGTGTCTTTCAACAATTTGGACACACAGATGCTATGAGAGAAGCCACATTTCAATCCAAATCAGATTGGACTTTTGCAGGTTTGCATCACGGTTTCACTGAACCACACGCTGTAGTAGCACATTGGGATCCAAATGGGCGATTGCAATTGTATACACCTCAACAGGTTCCTCACTATGTCCATCGAGCGTTATCAGCAGTTCTAGATGTCCCAATGCATCAAATCAACGTCATCAGAACATTCGTAGGAGGAGGATTTGGAGGGAAATCAGATCCATTTCCTCACGAAATGTGTGCTGCGATTCTATCTAGAAAAAGTGGACGACCAGTAAGAATTAATTTTGATAGAGAAGAGGTATATTGGATAAATCGAGGGCGGCATCCAAGCAGAATCCAAATGGAAGTTTTCGCTGATGAAGAGGGACGAATTGCAGGTATTGAGACTGATGCTCTAATTGATGGTGGTGCATTTGCATCATTTGGGCATGTGACAACTTACTACAATGGAGTACTACATACATCTCCATACGAAATTGGTGGGTTCCACTATACTGGTGCTAGAGTTTGGACCAATAAACCGGCTAGTGGAGCCATGAGAGGCCATGGGGCAGTAAACTCACGTTGTGCGGTTGAAGTTGCAATAGACGAGGTCTGTGAACAAATGGGAGTGGATCCAATGACCTTCCGTCTTGCTAACCTCCTACCACCTCATAGTAGAACAATTACTGGATTTAGAATCACAAGTACTGGAATGAGAGAATGCTTAGATGAAGTAAGAAAGCAATCGGGATGGGATGAAAAATTCCGAAAGCTTCCATTTGGAAGAGGAATTGGCATAGGATGTGGGTTCTTCATTTCTGGATCAGGATTGCCAATTCACTGGGACCCTGAAAACTTCCCTCATGCTACTGTTCATCTTCAATGCGACATGGATGGAGGAGTTACAGTTCATACGGGTGCAGCAGAGATTGGACAAGGCAGTGATACTGCTGTTGCACAAGCGGTTTCTGAAGTTCTAGCACTACCATTGGACATGATTCGAATTCGCAGCAAAGAAAGTGATACTGCTCCTGTAGATTTAGGATCATATTCTTCCCGTGTGACATTCATGAACTGCAATGCTGCTATTCGAGCAGCAATTGAAATGCGTGATAATGTACTCAAGGCAGCGGCAGAAATTACCGGCTATCATCCTGATTCCTTGGTCCTTGGTGATCGAAGAATATACTACAAAAGAGACCCCGCGATAGGTGTATCATGGTTAGAAGCAGTACACAAAGCCCAAGCAGATACAGGTTCACTGATTTCCTCGGGTGCTTATCGTACACCACCGATGGGTGGAGTCCACAAAGGAGCTGCTGCAGGCCTTGCTCCTGCTTATTCATTCTCGGCATATGTTGCAGAGGTGGAAGTCGATCCTGAAACAGGATTTGTCAAGGTGATCAAAGCTTGGGCTGCTCATGATTGTGGAAAGGCACTCAATCCACTAGCAGTTGAAGGGCAAATCATTGGATCCTGTCACATGGGAATGGGTCAAGTTCTTTCAGAAGAAATGAGATATGGGCGAACTGGCCATCTGTTGAATCCAGATTTATTGGATTACAAAATTATGAGTGTTCACGAAATGCCAGAAGTTACGCCCATTATTGTAGAATCAAATGATCCAGAAGGGCCTTTTGGGGCAAAAGAAGCTGGAGAAGGCCCCCTTCTCCCGATTCTCCCAGCAGTTGTTAACGGAATATACGATGCTATTGGGGTTCGAATC
This sequence comes from Candidatus Thalassarchaeaceae archaeon, assembly GCA_030747885.1. Lineage (GTDB taxonomy): Archaea > Thermoplasmatota > Poseidoniia > Poseidoniales > Thalassarchaeaceae > MGIIb-N2. The sequence goes on along the minus strand of JASLJW010000137.1, from coordinate 6,948 downwards.
AACGAACTTCCCGTTACTCCTGATCGACTTCATTCAAGAATAGAAAAACGATGTAAAGAATTGAAAATTGATGATCCAATGGACCTCCCTAATCCTAGTTTCGAGGCCTCCGAACTACAAGATACATTGTTGAAAAGAGCAAAAGAACACACTGAACGTGACCTTCAAAGAGATTTGTTGAAAGATCGAAGTTCATACGTAAACGGAGTTCTATTCGGATTTGATCCTGATCGTCCATTGCATGAACAATCAGAAGGGTGGAGAGAATCCGTGACACCTACACCTGAAGATTTAGCAGATGAATCAAAGCGTGCAGCTCGAGCATGGAGTCATGTTGAAAGAAGACATAGGGGGGACAAATCATGAAGACTCCTCCATTCAAATTACATCGGCCAAATTCAATTCAAGATGCGGTCAACATTGCTTCCAAACTAAATTCAAAGGGTGAAGAATTCGATTGGGTCTCCGGGGGTACAGACCTCTTGCCCAATTACAAGTGGCACATAAATACAAAAAATCATGTAATTTCATTGGCAAATATTGGAGAAATGAAAAGACTAGAATCACACCATATTGGTGCAATGGTTACTCTTCACGAACTAGAAAATGGGCCTGTTCATTCCCTAATTCAGAAAGGTGCTTCAAGTATCGCTAGCACTCTAATACGTAGATCCGGCACTGTTGGTGGAAACATTTGCCTCGATACTAGATGCTTCTGGTTCAATCAAACTGAAGATTGGAGGCGTTCAATCGATTGGTGCCACAAATGTGACTGTGATACAAATGCAGACTGTAGAGTGATCCCAAATCAGAATACACTTTGCGTTGCAACATATCAAGGAGATCTTGCTCCCTGTTTCATGGTATTGGGAGCAATGATTCATCTTGCAGGGCCTGATGGTCAGAGATCCATGAATCTCGATGAATTCTTTGCGCTTGATGGCATGAAAAGAAATGTTCTTGAAAACGGAGAATTTGTCACACACATTACCCTTCCAATTGAATCGGATCAACTTGTGGGAGATTATCAGAAACTTAGACTAAGAGAATCTTGGGACTTCCCAGAAGCAGGTGTTGCTGCATCTTGGAAGTGTAATGAAGGAAGGGTGGAGGAACTCAATATCGCTACTACAGCATGCGAATCAATTCCTCGACTTCATTCAGAACAAGTGGCGGAAGTATTGAATGAATGGGATGGAAAAGAAAGTGCAAAAAAACTAGCAGAACAGATTAGAAAGGCAGTGAAACCAGTTAACAACACATACTTCCCCCCAGCATATAGGCGCAAAATGCTCAGAGTATTGACTAAGCGAGCACTGAATGGATTATTGGGTGGGATTTGATGCGAAAAATACCACCATTATTTGTCCTTCTTTCATTGTGCTTATCGCTAGTTTCAATTTCTGCCCAAGTACCAGGCATTGGAGGATGGTCATTCGATTTTGATGAAGATGACGACTATGTTTACTTAATTCCCACATCCAACGAAGGTGAATTTGAAGTTGAATTCTATATTTCGAATTCATACCTTGTTGAAATCGAAGTAGAAATCACAGTTGACACTCCATTTGGGGCTGAATTACTAGGAGAAGACCCTTTCATCGTAAATGTTGGAAGTGGTTCAAACAAAAGTGATAGTTTCAAAATTGGGAAAATAAACCTCTTCCAATCAGGTTCACCTGGGGGAAGTCAAGAGGATTTTCGAGCTCTTGCCACCCTAATAAAAATCGGGGGCATAGATGTTTCAGCCACCAATGATTGGAAGGATGATACAGGCACGGCTAGAATGCCAAGAATTCATGATCTGAAAATCGGTGAAAGTGCACAGACTCTCGAATACAATCCCGATATAGAAACACGATTCTCAGTTGAAATAACAAATCATGGAAACCTAGATGATCAGATTGGCCACGCAGAAGTATCCGATGATTGCCCTTTGATGACTGTTAGTATTGCAGAAGATTCTGAATTATCCAAAATCATGAAACCTCAAATCAAATCATCTACAGACTCAGCCACAGTCCATGTTATTGTCCAAATTTCACCAACTCATCCATCTAGAAATTGTGATGTAGAACTCCGAATTTCTTCAGGAGGTTCAGGTGAAGGAAATGATATTGTTTGGGCCGAAGAGTCATTCCGAATTAGTGTCCTAGAAAATGTTGCTCCACCTCCTGATGAATCTGATAATGGTGGACCAATTAACGAACCAATCGTGACTGAACAAAACCTTCCTACAGTTGGAATACCGGCTATTGTAGCAGTGCTATTCCTTGCCTTTTTCGTCACTTCTAGAGAATGATGGAAAACCCCTTTTTTAGGGACCAGTCTGTTGATTCCAACCTACTCGGTATTGGACAACATATATGCGTGGCACAGGGTTGGAAGAAACAGGCGTACCGAGAAGGTAGCCAAGTATTGAGGAATTGAGATGGCTGTTGGAGAAGAGGAGAGTCGCTTCAACACAATCATAGCTATTGCATTGATTACCACATTACTGATGGTACTATTTCTTCCAATGGCTTTTGCTGCAGGAAAGGAAACGTCCTATAGCGCATATGAAGATTCATCCGATGCTTCACAACTCTCCGATGCACGTACCACACTTGGCCCAATTGGAGGAGGGATCGATGATGTGCAAGGACAAGGTTACCACATTGCCAACACTATCTCAACTCCAATGTTAGTTAACGATTGGAAGAAGCCTCATCTCACCATGCTTCTAGTGGTTGGTCCTGAGAAGCCGATTGATGAAACAGAAGCGCAAGCAATTTTTGATTTCGTCACTCAGGAAGGCGGAAAGGTTGTAGTTGCAGCTGATAATTCCAACGCCAACACACTTGCTGGAATGTTTGGACTAACTTACTACGATGCGCCTCTATATGATAGTCAGCATATGTATGGAGTCGTAAACGAGGATGGGGATGAATTCATGCATCCAACCAATGTTTGGGGACTTCATAGTATCAATAAGGATGATTCAGAGATGCAAGATAGTGAGAAAAGTACAGGTTGCACGAATCAAATGATTGAAAATCGTATTCTTGATTCATGTCGCGTCCCAATGATGTTCCGTCAACCTACTGGGATCAAGGTAGGCGCGCTTGAAACCGATGACCCTGCATCCTCAGATTATGTTGAACGTGATGTGAATGTTCTATCTTATGCATCCAAAGCAGCATTCATCGACATTGCAGGTGACGGGAAAGAAGGAACTGTTCAAAATGACGCACCTGGCGATATTGCATTGACCGTTCGAATCGACTATCCTGGAATAATCACCTCAGATCTTCTTCGAGGTGCTGGAGGAGATGTTGAATCTGGAATCGGAGAATTGAGCGTTACTGGAAGTATTGTATTTGTTGCTGATGATGAAGTATTTGCGAACCAATATTGGACATTAGCAAGAGCCAAGGAAGCCGGATTGTCCGATGAATGTACTGGACAGACATGTTGGCAGAATGAATTGACTGGTGGTGATTTCTGGCAAGGAAATCATGCATACTTCCATGCCCTCATTTGGGACATGATGGAATTGGATAACAACGAACTTGCAAACTCAGTTACTACTCAAAGAGACAACTTCAACATCGTCTTTGACGAAAGTCGACACGTTACAGGAGTAGCGTCCCAGCCATTCATTGAAACAATTAGCACAATTGTCCTACTTACATCAGATGATTTCCTAAAGTGGTTGATTATTCTAAATCTAGGACTTCTTCTGTTAGTATCAATCATGGTAGTTCCAGAAAAAGCAAATTGGAGACATGTTTTTGATCTCACTCGATTTAGAGAAAGACCGACCAAATTAGACTCGAATGAATACAGACAGAGAGTTCAGAAAGCTCTCTTTGCAAAAGTGAGAGTTTTCTATGACCTTACTCGCGACCAAATGGCACTCAAGACCCCAGCAGAGGTTCAACAGATGATTGGTGACCCTAGACTCGTGGAACTGGCTTACAGTACCACACGTACATATTCCCCCCAGGAGCTTCGTGAGCTACTCACGAGCATCCGCAGGTGGGGGAAGAAGTGAAAACCCCAAAGGATAGTGAACAGAACATGGCAGCCCCACCTCCCCCCCCGAATGCACCTGGCGCACCTGCGCCTCCACCCGCCCCAGCAGCCCCTGCAGCACCTGTGCCAATGGCACCTGCGCCTGCACCTGCTCCTGCGCCAGCAGCTCCTGCAGCACCTGCAGCACCTGCTGCTCCTGCTCCAGCCGCTCCTCGGCACCAAAGCAGTCCAGAAGTTCGCGAACGTCTTGCTGCAGTAGGACAAATTTCGCAAGCAATCTCTGCTGAAGTACAGAAGGTGATTATTGGTAAGGCACACGTTATTGATAACGTGATGATTAACATTCTTTCCAACGGTAACCTACTGTTCGAAGATTATCCTGGTTTAGCAAAGACTCTGATGACCAATACATTCGCAGATGCACTAGGTTGTGATTTCAAGCGTGTTCAGTTTACTCCTGACCTTCTGCCAGCAGATATCACTGGAACCAACATCTATGATGCTAAGAAAGGAGAATTTACATTCAAGCCAGGACCAATTTTCTGCAATCTCCTTCTTTCTGACGAGATTAACCGTGCCCCTCCAAAGACACAAGCAGCATTGTTAGAAGCAATGCAGGAGAAGCAAGTTACCATCGGTACAGTGACTCACAAATTGCCTGCACCGTTCCTAACTATGGCAACTCAGAACCCTGTAGAGCAGGAAGGAACATACCCTCTACCTGAAGCACAACTTGATCGTTTCATGTTCAAGATGAGCGTAGGTTACCCAGACCGAGCAGATGAAGATGAGATTCTAGCAAGACGTATCGCTCGAAAGAAGGATGCAGTAGATGTTGATGTAATCACTGACCCGGCTAGAGTTGTTGCAATGCAACAAGCCTGCGAAGATGTCTATGTCGATCCTGCAGTTCGAATGTACATGGTCGAGATTGTATCTAGAACCAGAGAGGACCCTCGAGTTCTTGTCGGTTCTTCTCCTCGTGGTTCTCAAGCGCTCCTCAAGACATCGAGAGCTGCTGCTGCACTACGTGGCCGTGACTTCGTAACACCTGATGAAGTGAAGGCAGTTGCACCAATTGCAGTTTCACACAGATTGATTCTAAAGCCTGAACACCAGATTAAGGGACTTGAAACTCAAGAGGTTGTATCAGATATCCTCCGACAGGTTCCAGTCCCAACGGTCTGATTCTTGTTTGAGGTTTAACCGAGAGAGGGGTCCCAATGGCATGGAGTAGAAAGTCAGCGATGTTTGCATCGTTGGCAGCGGCTCTATATTTGCTAGGACTAGTCCTAAGGAATCAACAATTGGTTACCGTAGCAGTGGTTTTCCTTTCATTCCTGACTTATGCTGCATTCAGAACTTCTCATGCAGATGTAGCAGCAACTGGTAGACGAATGGAAGATCAAGAATTCGATGAAGGAGCGGAATTTAGGAATCTAAATGCCATGAGGCAACTTTCTCAAGCCCGAGTCTTCGAAGATAGCGATATCGATGTCACCCTAAGAATTCAGAATCTATCCAATCTATCTCGAATTCTAGAAGTTCGAGATAGTGTTCCAGAAGTAATGAGAGTAAAGAAAGGTGCGAACTATGCTTTGATGGAGCTTGGAGGTAGGAGAGAGACTGAACTAAAGTATACTCTAGAATGCCCTCTCCGAGGATTTTACACTGTGGGCCCTGTTGCAGTTCGCGTTCAGGATACCTTCGGATTATTCCATAGAGAAAAGGAGATTCACTTGTACGATGACTTCCTTGTGTTCCCTAAAATGGAAGACGTCAAGGATGCATTCGTAAAGAGCAAGGTGCCAAAGATTTTCACTGGAGCAGTGAATATTAGACAACCTGGAGAAGGTTCAAACTTCTACAACCTCAGGGAATATGTCCCAGGGGATCCAATGAGAAAGGTGAACTGGAAAGCATATGCCCGTTCTGGAAAAATGATGGTGAATGATTTTGAAAGAGACGCAGTGAGTGATATTATCTTGATTATCGACAGTCGCAATGTTTCAGAAACTGGACCTGTTAGCAGAAATTCCCTTGTCTATAGCACTAGAGCCGCAGCTAGTTTAGCCCAATATTTCCTTTCAAGAAGAGATTCAGTCGGATTGGTAATTTATGGAGATGAGATTGTTAGTGTGGATAGAGATACAGGAAAAAAGCAGCTGTACATCCTACTCACGAAACTTGCTGGAGCAATGGCTAGAGGAAATACACCACTCAAAGTAGTCACAAATCGAATTATGCCACACATAAACAAAGGAAGTCCAATCATTATTCTCAGCCCATTGGAAGATGACCCTACAGTTGTCGATGCAGTTCGAGATTTCCGCGCTAGGGATTTCGATGTAACTCTTCTTTCACCAAGTAGTCTTGAATTTGAATTCGATGCAAGGCGCCTCGATAGAACCGGTTATGAGGTTCTCAAGACAGAACGTGATATCCTGATTAGTGAACTACGAGGACTTGGGGCCAACGTAATGGATTGGGAGCCTGATATGCTACTATCTACAGCACTGGCAGGAGCCAGAGGATTCTGAGGTGATTTTGCATGACAGTAGGTAACGATACATCCCACCTTTACGATGGGAAGACGGTTCGTTCAGGGGCACCTAGCAGAAAACATGCTGCTGGGAAAATGACCTCATCTGTTGAGATCCCTAAGGATGCAATTCCAGAAGTAAACATTCCTTCTTTCGTTGAAAGTCTGTTCGGGGGTCCTCTTGTTCCCAAGATGAAATTCCTTCCAGCAGCCAAGAATGTGCAGAATCTACAATTCGCTAGTGCTGGTGCAATGGTAGTGCTTGCAGTCCTAACATACATTGTAACTCCACAAGTTGGAACTCCTTGGTTTGCCTTTGGAAATCTAATAGGCATCCCTGCCATTGGAACTGCACTCCATGTTTTGATCATCTTGGGTAGCATCATGAC
>JASLJW010000136.1 GCA_030747885.1 Candidatus Thalassarchaeaceae archaeon | reverse complement strand
AGGTGTTTTGAATCAATCTTCACTTGAAGTATTCCCTCATGAAGTGACTTTGGCTGTAAATCAGAGTGTAGGCCGAACAGATGACCTTGAAACATTGTCACTTCGTTTCCAGCAGTATGTCCCTGGGGGCACAGCAAACGTGTGGAGAATGGCTGAACCAAGCCAATTTAATGGACCATTCGCAATGAATTACTCAGCACGACAAGCAGCAGGTGGATTAATTCCATCCCTTGCTTCCGAAGGGGCACTCATAGCAGCTACATTACCCGAGAATCCATTACCGGCAGGTACGCATGCATGGTTAACATCGGCATCAAGCCCCATTCCTTCAGCAGCAAATGAATGGAGAATATCCTTCAATCATTGGTACCACTTACATTCAACTAACAATAGCATTGGAAGTAGTGGCGCTTGGGTTGAAGTTTCTCTTGATGGAGGTTCCACTTGGACTTGGATTGAGCCGATAGGAGGGTACACATGGAATATTTCTGTATCAGCTCCAATTCCAAATGGAGCTCCTAGTCAAGGGTTTGGAGTATTTGGTGGAACAAACTCGAGCGGCTGGATTAATTCAACTTTCGATATATCTCATCTTAATATCACTAATGCGACCTCTATGCAGCATCGGTTTGTTGTCTGGACTGATCCAAGCGGACAAGTCGATCGCCCAGGTTGGTATGTTGATGAAGTAACCGTTTCTAATCTTGGTGACACCCCCGGGTCATGGTTTCATGGCTCCCTCACAGGAGAATATGCTCCTGATGCTTATGCTCATCTAACATTACCAGTTCAATTGAATGTGAGTCAGGGTACAAGTGGAGCCTGGATGCTTCGATATTGGTCAGACTTTGATTTAGAAGGGGGGACTTGGGATAATTTCGAGGTTAAGATATCCGCTGATAATTTGTCATGGTACCGAGTGTCGCCTGTTGGTGGGATACCAGGGCCTTACGGCCTTACGGTAGGTGGTCAAACAATTATGGAAGATTCAGAGGGGTGGGTTGAGATTGCTCACCCGTTCCCTGCATCATTTTCAATCCCAAATAATGGTAGTATTTACCTCCGGTTTGAAGTAGAAACTGATCAAATGCCCTCATCAGGATACGGAGGTACACTCGATGCACCTGAAGGTGTATTTATTGATGATTTACAGATCACTCAAACAACTAATGGACAAACTAGGGTCCATTGGTTTGAAAATTTAACTGGAGATGCTTCAGCAGTGCATAATACAATGGCAGGTGGTTCTCACGATCAATGGCAACATCTTACTTCTTGGGGAAACAATGGTCCATTTGAACAATCGTGGTCATTTGAGGAAGCTCCATCGATTGCAGATGGTTGGAACGTTCATACTGATTATGGCCAAAGTTGGGAATTTGGTGCAGTATCAAATTCAAGTGGTTGGGGACCAGGATCTTGGCCCAGCGGAAGTACTGGAGTTGCAATGGGGTTAATAGATCGCCACCAAGCATTGACATGGACCCATTTGATTAGCCCATCATATCATGTTCCCCTTGGAGCAAGCGCACGTGTGATTTTTGATCATTTTATTTGTACAGAATCTGGTTGGGATGGAGGAGCGCTTTACACTAGTATCGATAATGGAACATCTTGGCAGCAATTCGGTATGGGTATCCCAGATTTTTATGATCAACAGCATTACAACAATTTACAATCACCATTCTATGGGAAATGGGCATGGGACGGTTCGAATAAGAAAGGAAGTTGTCAAACCAACAAAACATTTGATCACATGGAGGCCGATATCAGTAATTTTGGTGGACAAGATATAATGCTAAGGTTCTCTTTTTTTGCAGATACTTTCTATGAATACGACGGATGGTACCTTGATGATGTTGGAATAGTAATAGATTGGTTTGAGACAGAAGGAACTTGGACAAGTCCACTTCTAATCGATAATGATTACAGTTTCTCCCCTACATTAGATATCGATGCTAATATTCCTGATGGAACATGGGTTACAGCATCAATTTTAGATGAGAATGGAGCCCAATTACAAAATGGTTGGCCTATTGCAGAAAACTCCTCATTTCCCGCATTATATGGTGGTGAATCTTATCATATTGAATTACGATTTGGTACCAATAATCGCGAATTAACTCCTCGAATTAATGGATTATATGAAGGGGCAATTAGAATATTCAATGCAGCGGATGGAAATAATGGATGGGATTTTCCTTATGATATTGTTCATAATCGTCAGAATGGAAACCTCACAAATCCAACTTTAGTTACACATTCAATTGAGGGTTCAGCAGCGTATGGCGATGCGCCGATTAAGGCTGTTGAAATTATTGCAGAAGCAGCCGGTGCACTTTTTGAGATTCGAGATGGTCAAGGCATTATTATTGCTAGTGGCTCATTGACAAACAAGACCATTCAGTTACCGTATTCAGCAGTTAACATACGTCCGACAATTAAGTTGCAACCAGGAGGATGGATTCGCCATACATCATTTATTGGTCATTTGGGGGCACCCATGAATAATGGCACAATTGATGTCGGTGGCGACGGATTGAACGATTGGACCTGGAGTAATGAGATTGCAGATTCATTTGGCTGGTTTGATGGCTGTTCACAATGTATCAATGGCTCGATTACATCTGTAACAACTTGGCAAACACCAGGGGTGATGGTCGATGAAGGTACAGTTCTCCAAGCACAGTCCAATATTTCTTGGACTTGGATTAATGGTGTTCAAGACTCCATGGTTTCTGGTGAAGTTAGAATATTGGAACATCCTTGGACGGAAATACAAAACCAATCCAACCCGGCTCATTTCACCTTTGTTCCGATTGCAACATCATGGGAATCAACAATTTCAATTACTAATCTTGGCTCACATTTACGCTTGATACAAAACGATGCACTAAACGGGACAGGGCCTGGCCAAATTATTTCTGGAAATGTGCATATCCCTATTGTTTTGAGTGCTGATCAAGGAGGAGTTAAAATTGTGGAGGGGGGAATCATTCATGCACAAAGAATTGTTAATGAAATTATCTCAGTTCCAGTAGGGACAATGATTCCAGAACAGAACGTTACAATTGTCACTCAACATTCCCATTTACTTGGCCACTCATTGTTTGATGCCATTGATTTGAGAATGGAATCTTCTGAGGGTAAGCATATTGAAATGCGAATAGAGGATATTTGGGGTACATCTCAAGCAATTCAAAGGTCAGGATCAACAGAAATGCTTCTTTCAGATGTAAATATCTCTTTGATTGGAACTGAAACAATCAGAGTTGCTTGGAATCTACAGACTCAATGGGCTTTCGATGATCAAGCTTGGATACTAGTCTTAGCAGAAGCTGTAGAAGTGGATGGCTTTACTCTAGGTCCAGCTCATGGGATGATTGGAGGCTCAAATCATCTAGCCATGGAAAATGATCTGGAAGTTATTTCATGGGACGTAAGGGATTCAGATTCTCGATTATTGTCTAATACCTGGGATTCTCGTTATCCATTCTATGTAACAGCGGACTCACAAATCGATGTAACAGGAGTTGTTAGATTCGAAGGGGTGGCCAATGCACACCCTTCACACGATTCTTTTTCAGTTGCTTTGGAAGCCATTAGTGGAAACACCTCGTCAAAATCTATTGGAATGACTGGACTGGATGGAACATGGTCAGCTAGTATTGTTGTACCTCATGAAGCGGGAAATGTCACAGTTTCACCGTGGATAGTGTCCATCGGACCCCCAGGGACATCGGTATTGGGTGCAGAAGATGTTAGTGGAGGCGAGATCGAAGTAGAGGTACGTGTAGATACTAATGCACCTGAAGTAGGCACTTTGATGCTCCACACCCCACAAGGGGGGAGGCCTGCAAATGGAAATGTAGTCTCATCAACTCAAATTATCCCTCTTTGGATTGAAATTACAGATTCAGAGTTACTCTCGAGTTTCATAACCCTTCGATGTTGGTTAGAATCAATCAATGATATTGATGGTGATAATGCCCCTGATGACTTTGAATATGGAACCTATACACAATTTATTGGTGGACTTCCAAGTGGAACTATGCGCATTGACTTCCCCGCTCTCTATCCCCAGGGAATGTCAGATGGTGAACAAATATCTTGTTACATTGAGGGAAGTGATTACGCTGGTCACGCCATTGTAGGTGCAGGTGGCCCTGGATTTGATAATGACATGGCGACATTCACGGTTGAATCTCAATTACCAACTCAAGTATCATTGTCATCATTGTCGTTAGATAGAAATTCTGATATGTCGCTATTGCAAGGTGTCAAGCACACATTTTCTTTCAGTATAATTGATGGAAATGGGCTTTCATCCATAGATAGTATTGATTTACTTTTGACTGGTGACGAACAAGGCGCCCTTCATTTTGATCCTTTAACGTACCAATTATCTGCTCCTGAAAATAGCCATATTGTCCCATTCGCTGCACGAGTAAGTGACTTGGGAAGTAATGCCTATGATGTTGAATTTGATTTTGCAATAAATTTGACAGCACCGACTAATTGGCAAGAAGGGGCTTGGATCCCAGATTTGGTAGTTACAGAAAGCGGCGAAGTAGTATCTCAAAATACACTTGGCCTTGAAGCATTTTCTTGGGCTTTAGACCATCGCCTGATGTGGGTTATTGATGATGCGACAGACCTTACTTTCCCAGCAATGCCGATGTTTGAAAATAGACTAAATCTACAGCCAGGTGATTCTATGTCTTTATCAGCGTCAATAAATCATAGAGAAACATTAATTCCGATTGATATTGATTTACCCGATGGATCAAAATCTTCTATCGAAATTCTTGGTGGCGAACATTATTCGGAAAATTATTCGATCGTTGGTAATGAATTTGATGCAGTATTGAATATGGACGATGAAATATGGCCCGGGCCTATTGCAACAATATTGATTGGGCTAGAGGATAGCAGTGAATACAATATCAGTTTACCACAACTATCTTTCGAAATTGCAATTGACAACGTCCCTCCTGAATTAGAATTTCAGTCTTCAAGCTTAATTTTATTGCAATCTGATCATTTGACAGGACAACTGATATCATTTACAGTTGAGGATGCAGGAGGAATGGGTGATCAACCTCTGGTCGTCAAGTGGTCGTATAGGCGCTATGGAGTTGATATCAGTGGTGCTCAAGGATCTGCAATGATGAATTTGGGCTCTCACACAGGTCATCAATGGACATATTCAGAATATGTGGATTTGACCCCAATGGCTTCCCTTGGTGTTGACGATAGCCTAGTTATTTGGATAGAGGGAAATGACTTGGCAGGTAATCCATTAGTTGGATTTGGCACTCAAAATTCACCACGATCTCCAATTCTCCAAGTCATGCATTTTTCTCCAATATTGGAATCAGTATGGGTTGAGCCTAAACGCCCAGAAGTTGGCGACATGATTCAAATTGATGCCCGAATTACAAACCTTGGAAATTTAGATGGTAGTGTAGAGATTGGCCTTTGGGCATGGGAGCAACAGTCCAATGGTCCTGACCAGTTAATTCGCTTGGAAGATTATAATTTATCGTTATCCCCCAGTAAATCGTTTTTATTAGGTTTTGAATTTGAAGCATGGCGAGAAGGAGATTTACAGGTATATCTTGTGTTAGACGGGCAATCTGAATCACGAGTTTCTGTTGACATCCCCCCTATTCGTGAACAGGGAGCAGGAGATACCTTTACTCAACGAGTCTTTGGGGACGGTCCATTCATGATTGGATTATTGATGATTTTTTGGTGTGGGTTGGGTTTTGTTATAGCCATACTTTGGATGGGCCGTAGAGATATAACTGAAGAAGAATGGGATGATCATGATTTAGATAATGTTGAAATTGAATCTAAGGCAGAAAATTGGCCAGAACCCCCAACTCATTTCCCTGATGAATCACCACCTCCTATACCGAAGGATTTACTCGATGATTCTAGAGAGGAAGAATGAACACCACCTTCCTTGTCGGGAGGCTGCTGCAGGGGTACCCGAGTGGTCAAAGGGGGCGGGCTCAAGATCCGCTGCAGAATGCTTCGCAGGTTCGAATCCTGCTCCCTGCACCTACCTTAGTTAGGAGATGTTAGTGGCAACCGCAACCATCGCCACAGTCATCCTTTTTCTCTTCGGTAGGATGATGATGATGTCCACCGGGGCCATGTACATGCCCGTGAGCGATTTCATCTGGTGTTGCCTCTCTAATTTCGATGATTTCTACATTAAATGTCAGCGTTTTTCCTGCCATCTGGTGATTGAAGTCGATGGTAATTTCATCATCATTAATCTCTGAAATAGTGAACGGAATGGGCCCCTGATCAGTTTGAGCTGCCATCATCATTCCAGGCTTTATTTCCATACCTTCAGGGAATTGATCTCTCGATACTTGTTGAATTGCATCATCATCTCGTTCTCCATATGCTCGTTCAGGAGGTAAAGTGAATTCTACAGTATCTCCGACTGCTGCTCCCATTAATTCCTCTTCGAATCCAGGAATCATGTTACGGTGGCCAACAAGGAATGTCATTGGTTCACCACCTCTACTACTATCGAATTCTTCACCATCGGGCAATGTTCCAGTGTAGTGGACTGTAGCTACTGCATCGTTCTCAATTACGCTCATGTCCTGCCGCGAACATTCTTCCTTATTGAATCGGAAGGGTGGAAATCATTCTCTAATGCTTAGATTATCGTTACACCATCATCGTCGGCTGAATCTAATTCTTCAATCAATCTTGTAACAATTAACTCGAATGCATCTGCTGTAGCCCCATCAGGCTCTGAAACGATTCGATGAACACCATCATCCCCGCCTCTAACTATGCCTGGATCGAAGGGAAGTGAGCCAAGGAATGGCACATCCATCTCTTTAGCTGATTCTTCCCCCCCTCCACTTTTGAATAAATCTAGGAGGACATCCCAATCACCTTCGTCATTTGTTTCTGCTGAGATTTTTTGTCCTGAAGGTCCGGAAATCTCAATTGTTGCATTTGAGATTGGAGTACCATCAGAATTAGCAGCTGAACCGTGTACAGAATATCCCCTCATATTTTCAACTACTCCAAGTACTGGAAGATTCATCGTCTTAGCGAAATTAATGCTCTTCCTTGAATCAAGTAATGCAACTTCTTGTGGAGTTGTAACAATTACTACTCCATCCATGTTTGGAATAGATTGTGAAACAGTTAACGGCTCATCACTAGTTCCCGGTGGAAAATCAATAATCAAATGATCTAGTTCCCCCCATGCAACATCTCCGATGAATTGTTGAATCGCTCCTAGTTTGATTGGTCCACGCCAGATTACAGGTTTGTCTGGATCTTCAATCAAGAAAGCCATTGAGATTACTTTGACTCCATGAGGTCCAATCGCAGGATGAATTTGCCCTTCTTCTACATGGAGTTGAGTACCTTCTAAGCCTAGCATTTTTGGCAAGTTTGGCCCCGTAATATCAATATCCAATAATCCAACCTTTTGTCCCATTCTAGCAAGTGATAGTGCAAGTCCAGTTGCAACAGTAGATTTGCCCACACCCCCCTTTCCAGATAATACCATGATTTTGTGACGAACATCTTCAGCAAGTCTGGTCATGCGCATTTTTCTACGCATTTGTTGGTATGCCTGTTCCATCTGAGCCTTCTGTTCATTATTTGTTTCAGGCTCCTTCTTTTCATCACCCCCGGGGGAATGAGTAGACACTGGAGAGCCCGCCATAATTGTTCCAAAGTTTGGTTATACTTCAATGTGAATGATGGGTTGTTTCATAGTATGTATTGAATCAATTAATAGTAGGTGGATGTTATCCCACATCATGAACATACTTTTTGTTTGTGTGGGCAATTCATGTCGAAGCCAAATGGCAGAAGGAATTGCTAGAAGTCTAGGGCACACCGTCTCTTCTGCAGGAACTCATCCTGCTCTTTCGGTTAATTTCAATGCAATAATTGCATGTGAGGAGATTGGGATTGACATAAGTAAACAAATCCCAAAAAGTGTCGATGGTTTTTCTGCACAGGATTTCGATTTGGTGATTTCAATGGGCTGTGGTGTTTCTTGTCCAACTATGAGAATAGATCAAGATTGGGAACTTGAAGATCCAGTTGGACAGCCTGTAGAAGTCTATCGCAAAACTCGAGATGAAATTCAGAGGCGTCTTGAGTCTCTTGTTTAATGAAAATTTTTTGACCGATGGATAGAAGAAGCCCTTCCATCTCGCTGAGACGCTGCGAGCGTAGTGTAGTGGTTATCACCCCACGTTGCCAACGTGGGAACCCGGGTTCAAATCCCGGCGCTCGCACCATCGGCTTCCAGACAACCGATTATTGCATTATTTTTCATAATTCTTCATCAAAATTAGCATTTCGAAGAACTAGGATTCCACCAAAAATTGCCAAAGAGAGAAAAATACCAACAATGACCAAGATTAGAGTTGTTGGGTCTGTACCAGCACCTATCACTTCTGATGATTCATCGGTAAGGGTGACGGTGAAACCTCTATCATCACTGGGTGTTGATTCAAGATAAACATCGATTCCTCGGATTTCTACTCCTGTAGACCCTGTTGGCATTGTGGGTCGCGTCATTACAGTTAGACTGTATATCCCATCACCAGCAGTTTCGTCTCCTCCACTTCCATCATCAACCATTGGCACCCAATCATCTGCTTGTCCTATTGGTGCAAGTACACCTAGTCGAATTTGAACAACTGAAATCCCATCAGGGTCGTATGCCTGAATAGTAATTACATGACCAATTTCTGGTTCACCAAGCTCTGGAACAATCAATTTGTTTACGGTCGAACCTTCACGCAATAGAGTTAGATTGGATAAAACAGGACCGTCATTTAATATTGTCAATCTATTGCTTTCTATGGTTGTCCCATCTGGTTGCCAAATTAACGATGTAATGCGCATGGATCCTTCGTTATCAGTCATTTCAAGAGCAATAAGTTGAGGCCCAGGAGAAAAACCATCAGGGACAATAAATGAACCAGTCCAGTCATCTCCAATCCCCTGAGAGAGTGCATGACGTTGCCCACCAGATCCGGTCAAGTCAACCATCACAGTTGAGACTCCGTGAGCATCGATTACCGTGGTAGTTACATCAACGGAATCACCTCTGGTTACAATCATTGGAGTTAGTTCAAGTGAAGTCATTCTAGGTGCCAAGTTTGAGAGAATAAACTCAGTAGAAACTTCTGTGACTGACCACCCATCTGATATTGAGATATTTACATTTTGAGATCCATGGCTAGTTCCCGGGTGAGTCACCTTTGAGGTCCATACATCATCATGGACCGTTAAATCACCATTTACACCTACATCATTGAAAGAAACAATTCCCATTCCTATTATACTCAAATCAACATTTACTGATTCCATATTCCAGTCTACATCATCAACAACGACTTCGATATGCGCCTCTCCTCCTTCCGTAGTGAGTGTCCCTTCTCGGATTCTCAACTCCACGAATGTTGGGGGGGTATTTTCTGATTCTGTAACTATAGAAGGTGAGATTACTCGTTCTAGAGATTGAATTTCGACAAATTGTAGAGTACCATTTTGATCCTCAAGGTCTAATTCAACTGATCTAGAAACTTGTGCTATTAATCCAGCAAGTACACCTTCATTGATGACTTTTCCACTGGCTTGTCCTCCTTCGAGGTACGTACCATTCCAATGAATGACATTCATTTCATGTCCATCTCGGGTAATTGAACCAATATCTGTTGCTACTACTTCTAGTGTCAATGTATCTCCATGATCTAACATCACAGTATCTCCAATCATCATTGAAGCAGGCGCATATCCCAATTCTCTACTGAGGTTTACACTTCCGAGTAATGATTCGTTTGATGGTTCTGGAGCGTCAAGAACAATAGGGCTACGTTCAGGATATTCATTATTGATTTGCCCGTCATCTTCTACATACTTGTATCGAATTGTTCTATTCTTCCAATGTTCTTCTGGAACTTGATACTCAATGGTGAGATTATGTTGTGCTTCAATATCTAGGTTTGATCCAATACCTGTTATTTGAGAGATGTTTAACCAGTTTTCATTACGAATCACATTCACATCGAATGATTGCCCTGTTGAATTTTGTTGTTGGCCAGATTCTACAATCTCAACAACAAGTCCAATTTCTCCAGTTACATCTCCACTAATGTCGCCATCCATCCGAATTGTATTTACAATGGTCATTCCATCTTGAGATTCTAGCCAGAAAACAGGAACTGTACCATTTACCACAATAGTTGCACCATCTTCAGATTCTGCAAAATCAAATGTGCCATCTCCCTTTAGTCTACTCAATTGATTTGTTTGTGTTCCATCATCCCATCTTTCGCTGATAATGAACTCCTCTAGGTCGAGAGTAAAGCGATCGTTACCATCAATGAGTACCATTTCTGCAAAAGCCTCTAGATGATAGTTTGAGAGTAAAACCTGGCCATCTTCAGTGTGTAATTCGTATAAGAATACCGAAACATCGCCATCTAATTCAATAGACTCATCATCATTTGTTCCATTAGACATTAAGTTCCCTGACCCTTCAAGTCGAACTTGTTCTGATGGCACTCCGTTTGCAATTGATCGAGTAATGTATGAGTTTGTTATGTTGATATTTGCAATGGTATCGGTTCCGACTTCATCCGATATTATGAACATCATCGAACCATTTCCAAACATCTCAAATTGCTGTTGATTAAATTCAATTCCCGTCATTGATTCGTTTAACCAAACTCTATCAAGAATAATATCTGTATGGATTTGAGTTTCTCCATCATCGGTCAGTATAGACAGGTTTCCAGATCCAAGTTCATTTGATTCAAGATTCTCGCCGTCTCTAAGTTGCCAACCTCTACCCGTGAACTCTAGATCATATTGATCTCCATCACTTCCAGTTTGATCAATCATCCAAGTTGTGGTTCTAGTAATCTCATGGTCATTTATTGGTTGATTCCAGTAAGTGATATCGATGTCCCTTGAGCAATATATTTCCGACCCAGCTCCATTTACATTTATTGAAATAGAATCTCCAAGATTAATGTCAGTTGGGAGAGTGAATCTTGCATTTGATTGATTTTCAAGCAATTCAGGAGTTATTGATCCATTTCCGAGAATCTCATTTGATTTATTGAGATGTAACCATTGGACATCAGCCCCGGAATCATTCAATATTGACCAGTTATCGATTAGATATGCGTGCTCACTAATAGTTCCATTACTCCAGTCTACTATAATTTCACAATCCACTTCTTGAGATGATTCTCCTGAAATCGTAGAATGTGGGACCATAAACAGCAACATAGCCGCGATGATGAACGCGTTACGCCTGAGCATAGTACACACTCTGTTCCGATACGTATTCAATCCATTGGGAAATTGAGTGTATAGAATTAGAACAATGGTTCATCATCATCATGTTCGAATCCAGATTGTTCTCTCCAAATATCTACTGGGACTTCATCATATAGGCCAGCATATGGATCGATATCCTCTACAACCTTCTTTTGTACTACTTCAGAGAGTCTCTTTGATTTGAATTTCCAATAATGAATTCGCCATTCTCTTCCATCCCAAAGAGTAGTTTCTTCAGATTCAGTTGTCAATAATTCGTAGTCCTGAAGTTGATAGAATAAATTCCGATCAGTTGGCTCAAGGGCATTATCGATGATGCGATCAGAGAACCCGAAGAAGCCGAGCGCATGTTCTGCAATACCCTCTGCAACAGTTTCTTCCATCTCTTCATCGACACGATTTCTAATCGCATCGGTGAGTGTTTTCAATGTCATGCCTGCCACCTAGAATACCCCCGCGCTATGATATATATTGGCTGCCGCTGTATATAAGGAATTACTTGCAGGAGGGCGAAAAAGACCATCCAGTTGAAATTCGTCATGTTCTTTCGTGTCATTGTACCGGTGTAAATCATGGGGGACCCGCTTACCTTCCTCGGTTTGAGCGAGGATCACTCTCTAGATCCAGACATAGTCATCTTACCAGTTCCCTATGAATTAACTACGTCATATGGTCAAGGAACGATGCAAGGTCCCGAAGCGTGTTTACGAGCTTCTGCTCAGGTCGAACTTTACGACCCTCGCTTATCAGAGGATATTCCCGCAGGGGCAATAATCCGCACAGTTGATCCCTGGACATCTGAAGCAGGTACTTTGAAGGAGCAATTATCTTCAGTTTCTGAATATCTTTCAAAATGGCTTTCTGATGAGAGTATATTCCCAGTGGTCCTTGGTGGGGAACATGGATTACTCCCTGCAGAGATAGAGGCTCTCAGTAGCCATCCAATGTTGGATGGAGAACTCAATAATCTTACAATTGTACAGTTTGATGCACATGCAGATTTACGGGATGAATTGGATGGAGACCCATGGAGTCATGCTTGCGCAGCACGTCGAACATTGGATTTAGGAATCGGAGCAATTTTGCAGATTGGAGTTCGAGCTTGGTCCCGTGAGGAAGCAGAATTTTCTTCAAATGATTCTAGGGTTCATACTCATCTAGCATCTGACATACTTGCAGTTTGTGGAGGGGAAGAGGCATGGGATTCGGTGATGAAAGAGTTGACGTCTCTATCGGGTCCGATATGGATTACTGTAGATATTGATGCTCTTGAGGGCTATCTTGTTCCATCCACTGGAACCCCAGTCCCTGGAGGATTAACGTGGTGGCATTTAGAATCAGCATTGGCTCAAATTTTTGATTCCAAAGATTGTGTGGTCATAGGCGCTGATGTAGTTGAGACTGTGCCAGATCAAGCAGGTTCATTGACACCTTTCACCGCTGCAATGATCGCAACTCGCTTGGTCGGCGGTCATTTGCATCGTTCGATTCAATGAAATAGAGGCACTATCCGCTGATTACTATGGATGAGACCCTGAATGAGGGCCCCCTCCAAGCACATGGTAGTCATGTGTATGTTGATTGCTTAGGATATGTCTCTCCTTTTCCTAGTGATGGGGCATGGATTCTTGAGATGATGCAAGAAGCAGTTCGCTTATCTGAAGTCAGAGAAGTTCATTCTCATGTCGAAGAATTTGACGGTTCTGTAAGTCCACCTGGTTTTGCTGCCATGGTATTAATCGATGAAAGTCATGTTAGTGCACATTGTTACTCTGATAGGGGATGGCTTGCTTTGGATTCATTCACTTGTGGAGGCACAGATGCTGATGGGATTATGGATAATTTGTTGAAATCAATCGTATCTAAGATTCCATCCTTGCGGATTGTTCGACGAGATAAGGTCGACAGATTTCTTCATGAAGATCAACAAGACAATGCCTAGGTGTTAACATGGATATTCATTCTTTCATTATGGATAGATTCAGGCATTTCAATGCGGGAGAACTTGCTAGATGTGCAACATCTTTGCGTTCTTTTATCGATTCTGGAGGTTCAATAATGATTACATTGGCAGGGGCAATGTCTACAGCACAAATTGGTCGAAGTCTTGCTCCAGCAATCCGTGCTGGGAAGATACATGCAATATCCTGTACAGGAGCGAACTTGGAGGAAGATCTGTTTCATCTAGTCGGCGGAGATAATTATCATGAAATTCCAGATTGGAGAAATTTAACTGCTGAAGATGAAAAATCATTGCATGATAATGGAATGAATAGAGTGACGGATACATGTATCCCCGAAGAATCAACTATTCAGTACTTAATTCCTGAATTACTCAAAGTATGGTCAGAGGAAAGGAGATTTCCTCACCAACATCTGTTTGAATTATTGGATCGCCTCCCTTCAATTGATGGCACCTATTCATGGTTGGTGGCTGCAAAAGAGCATGATATCCCAATCTATGTCCCTGGTTGGGAGGATTCTACCCTCGGCAATATTTTTGCCGCCTCTTGCATAAAGGGTGAACTGAATCATGTTCAAGTAAAGGGGGGAGTTGAGGCAATGATTCATCTTGCTGATTGGTATTCAGAGAAAACCAATCCAATTGGATTACTTCAGGTGGGGGGTGGAATTGCAGGGGATTTTCCAATTTGTGTTGTTCCTTTGTTGAATCAAGATCTTCAGAGAAGTACTCGAAAATGGTCTTGGTTTGCTCAAATTTCTGATTCTACTACCTCCTATGGTGGCTATTCAGGAGCAACTCCAAATGAGAAGATTTCATGGGGTAAATTGGAAATTGAAACGCCTAAATTTATGATTGAATCTGATGCCACAATTGTTCTTCCATTGCTTTTAGAATCCCTTAACCAGTAGAATGCATTCAAAATTCAGAATGCTTTCGTCGTGTCATGCGCCGGGCCATGTGGTTGATCATCATCATGTTGCTTGCACCAATTTCTACTACTAACGCGCAACAACCAGATATTGTTCAGGAGCATTGGTATCATTCGTATTCAACACTAACCTTAGATGTCAATGCATGGGCTGATGATTATCCAGAAATAGTGAATTTACTCGTTGTGGGTCAAACGGAATTGGGTAGAAATCTATGGATGTTACAGATATCAGATTGGAGTCAGGAAACCAAGCCTGATGGTGATGCCAAAGAGGTAGTGTATATTGATGGAGGCCACCATGGGAATGAGCATCTCGGTACCGAACTTGCTTTCTTAGTTGCCGAGCATTATATCGAAGGTTGGGCAGATGGGGATCAAGAGGTTCTCGATGTTTTGTCCACAACTGAATTACATATTCTCATCATGTTGAATGCGGATGGTAATGACATCGATACGAGATGGAATGTTAACCAAGTGGATTTGAATCGAAATTACGATCACTATTGGAACACATGTGAGACAACGCAACCTGGAAATGCTGCATTCAGTGAAGCTGAGACTCTTGCGAATTCGATTTACATGAATGAGGTTGTGCCTCATGCTGACCTATATGTCACAATGCACACAGGAGTCTGGATCATGCTTTATCCTTGGGGAAAATGGCCTGAACAGCCATCGGACTGGGAGTTGTATCACCATATCAGAGAAGATGTCCATGCCAATATCTCTGATATTCCGATACAGAACGCGAATCAAGGTCTTTACCCGAATTGTGGAACCAGCCGAGATTATGGCTATGGGGTAATGGGTTATCCCACATTTACCTTTGAGACCGACGATGAGCAATGGCTTCTGGGTACGGTTGAACAACTCTCAAGTCGTTTGGGAGAAGAACTCGAAGTGATGGAATTTCTAATCGAGAACGTCTGGTACTGGCGTGCCCGACTCTCTGTGACTACAATCGATGTGACACCGGGCGAGACCGTGTCTATGTCCGTGAACAATCTAGGTCATGCCACGACGTTGAACGCATCCTTGCACTACGAATCCCCTGAGGGCGAAGTTCTCTGGCACTCAGATTATCGATTCGCAGTTAACGCGACCAACTCGACAACGGAAATATTCGATGCCTCAAATCTTACCCTTACCGAGGATGGCGGCTTCGTACTTCATTATCAGAAGCGAGTAATCGATTCCGCCATGTGGGTCAGCGAACCAGTTAATTCAACAGTCGTTTCCTTGGTAGAGCCAGAGTCAGGAGGATTCCTTCCAGGCCCGTCTATATTCCTCGTCATCACTGGATTCGCCTTCGCAGCTCATCGCAAGACTTCTGAAATTGAAAGCGATGGTTTGTAAGCCGACCTCGTGAACCTAGTTTCATGGATTGGAAGGTCAGTGAGAGAGAAGAGACTGGTGATGTGCTCGTTTTGCCATTATGGGAAGGGAGAAATAAGCCTGCGAATAATGCATTAAATGGCCTTTCTAGGTCACTGGTGATTAATGCCAAGTCCGCTTTCAAATCACGTTTTGATGGTAAGTCTGGGAGCAAACTTTCTCTTTGGGGAGATAGTTGTAGAGTGGTACTTGTTGGAATGGGTGATTTAGACAAATTATCAAACAAGGTGGCAAGAGACGCAGGGGCAAAAACTCTCTCGTCCTTGACGAAAAAGGATGGTACAAAATTGACTGTTCGTTTCACAACTGGTTGGACCTTAGAATCCATGCTTTGGTTTGTGGAAGGTATGATGTTGAGAGATTATGCCTTTGTAAAGTATAGATCAAAGGATAAGAAGGAACGAGAAGAACAAGGCGAATGGTCGTTAAATATCCAAGCATCATCTCGATATCTGAAAGAACTTGAATCAGGAATTTCTCGCATTGCTGGTCGGGTGGAAGGAGTCCATCGAGCACGAGATTTAGCAAATGAACCACCAAATTATCTCTACCCTATGTCATATGCTGAGCAGGCCAAGGAATGGGCTTCCGGAAAACAAAACGTCAAAGTCGAGGTTTACGATTGGGATGATTTGCAAGAGAAAGGAATGTTTGGCTTGATCAACGTAGGTAAGGGAAGTTCTCGAAAACCATGCATGGTTCTTTTCACACTCAATCCAACTGCGAATCCCAAGGAGAGAGTTCCATGTATTGTTGGCAAAGGAATTACATTTGATACTGGAGGTATTTCTTTGAAACCCGGTGCATCAATGGACGAAATGAAATATGATATGCATGGAGCAGCCACTGTTTTTGGTTTAATGCATGCTTTGTACGCAACTGGACATAAGGGTAGAGTACAAGGTATAGCATGTTTAGCTGAAAACATGCCTAGTGCAGATGCCTATCGACCAGGAGACGTCATTCCTACATATTCAGGTAAGACAATTGAGGTATTGAATACCGATGCAGAAGGAAGAAATGTACTGGCTGATGGGTTATGGAAGGCTGGTGAGTTCAATCCTTCCTACATTGTTGATCTTGCTACTTTGACTGGAGCAGTTGTTGTGTCTCTTGGACATGAAGCCACAGGGTTGTGGTCGAATGATCCCGATCTCCAAGAGAAGATACATCAGGCTGGAAATATAGAAGATGAAATCGCTTGGAAAATGCCACTACTACCTGCATTTGAGAAGGAAATGACCGGTTCAAAGATTGCTGATGTCAGGAACCTCGGAAAGGGTCGTTATGGTGGCGCGAATACTGCAGCCGCCTTCCTCAAGCAATTTGTTCCAAATCGTGATTTTGAAGAAGAAGGTGAACAGATACCTTGGGCGCATCTCGATATTGCTGGAACTGCTTGGGGGGCCTCCACAAATGCGATGGTTGGACATGGAGCAACAGGAATTCATGTACGTACATTACACACACTCATTACAAAGTCATGATTAGATTCAATCATCATCATCTTCCACGACTTCGAAGTTAGCATCTACGACACCATCATCTGTCGCACCATCTTCTTGTTGTTCAGTTTCCATCGCTGCTGCGGCTGCTTCGTAGAGTTTGGCTGAAATCGAATGCATTGATTCTTCCAATTCCTTAACTTTGGATTGAATGGCAGCCTCATCTAGATCTTCATCAGGGATTGGAGCATCATCATTTCGAATCAAAGCTTCCAATTCATCTACCTTAGCAAGTACTGGTGCAGAATCATCCTCAGATAGTTTGTCTTCTGCTTCCTCTATTGTACGACGAGTTTGGTAGACAATACTGTCTGCTTGATTTCTCAGTTCGACTCTGGCTTTTCGACGTTTATCGTCTTCTGCGAATTCTTCTGCTTCTGAGATTTTCTGTTGAATCTCATCTTCACTAAGACTGGTTTGACTTTCAATCTTGATGGATTGTTCTTTTCCAGTCCCTAGATCCTTTGCACTGACATTCACAATTCCATTTGCATCAATATCGAACGTCACCTCGATTTGAGGAATCCCTCTCCTAGCTGCTGGAATTCCTGTGAGGTGAAACATTCCTAGAGTGATGTTATCCTTGGCAAATTCTCTTTCTCCTTGGAGAACATGAATTTCCACTGCGGGTTGATTATCCGCTGCAGTGCTGAATACTTCAGAACGTTTTGAAGGAATTGTTGTATTGCGTTCAATCATTGTAGTAGTAACTCCTCCAAGAGTTTCAATTCCAAGTGTTAGTGGTGTTACATCAAGAAGCAAGATGTCTGTTACTCCCTCATCCCCAACAATAATTCCAGCCTGGAGGGCAGCACCTACGGCAACTGCTTCATCAGGGTTGATGCCCTTGAAAGGCGCCTTCCCTACCTCGTTTTCAATGGCAGTTTGTACTGCAGGAATTCTTGTTGAACCACCGACAAGAATTACTTTGTCGACTTCTCCCTTGTTTAGCCCAGCATCTTTCATCGCTTGCCTTGTAGGTTTCATGGTACGTTTAATCAAATCTGAAACTAAATCTTCAAACTTAGCACGAGTGATTGAAAGGTCTAGGTGTTCAGGTTGCCCATCTTTCATGGTGATGAATGGAAGATTTACATTTGCAGATTGTGTTTGTGAAAGTTCAATTTTTGCTTTTTCTGCTCCTTCTCGAATCCTACTCATGGCTTGTAGATCCTTTTCTAAATCTATACCAGTATTTTTCTTAAATTCAGATACAAGAAAATCCACAATTTTGTGATCAAAATCATCACCACCTAATCTATTATCACCAGATGTTGCTTTGACCTCAATTTGTGGTTGATCATCCACTTGATAAATTTCAAGAACAGACACATCGAATGTTCCGCCACCTAAATCGTAGACTAGAATTGTTTGATCATCATCTTTGTCTACTCCATATGCAAGGGCAGCAGCAGTAGGTTCGTTGATGATTCTAAGAACATCTAGTCCTGCAATACGTCCAGCATCCTTGGTTGCCTTTCGCTGTGCATCGCTGAAATAAGCAGGACAGGTAATTACAGCCTGTTTCACTTCACGTCCAAGGTAATCTTCAGCATCAGCCTTTAATTTTTGAAGAATGAAAGCTGAAACCTCTTGGGGAGTGTATGTTTCATCGTCAATTTTCTTGGTCCATTTGGTCCCCATTTCTCTTTTTACAGATTGAATTGTGCGTTCTGAATTGGTAACTGCTTGGCGTTTGGCAGTAACTCCCACTAATCGTTCATTTTCTTTGGTAAAAGCAACAACACTAGGAGTAGTTCTAGCCCCCTCTGAATTTGCAATCACCACTGGTTGCCCACCTTCTAGAGTTGCAACACAACTGTTTGTCGTTCCTAAGTCTATTCCGATTACTGGTCCACTCATTTTCATCCCCTCTATTCGATTTCGATGTTCCCATCATTTCCTGAGATACTTAATTCAATATCCAGGATTCCATTATTCAAGTCCCAAGAAATTACTTCTTCAACCACTCTTTCAAGTTCTAGTCTACGAAATGGTCTCAATTGATTTTCTTTGATGATTTGAAGAACGGTTCCACCATTAGTAAGAGTTAGATCTAGGTTTTCATTTTCCACATTAGCATGAGTCAAATCTAGAGTAATATGCATTCGAGAATTCATGACGTGAATATCTGCTTCTAGATTTGCAGTTTGCTCATCTTCGTTATTTTGCTCAGGTGCATCAACAGTCACAGTTTTTGGCTGAACATCTACTTTGAATCCCATTGTTCCCAATAGATCACCAATTTCTCCACCATTACTCATCATAGAACCA
Source organism: Candidatus Thalassarchaeaceae archaeon (assembly GCA_030747885.1). Classification (GTDB taxonomy): domain Archaea; phylum Thermoplasmatota; class Poseidoniia; order Poseidoniales; family Thalassarchaeaceae; genus MGIIb-N2. The sequence continues at coordinate 711 of JASLJW010000136.1, read as the reverse complement.
ATTGCCTTTGAGAGCGCATCCATGTTAGCTTGTGCATCAATAGAAATATCTCCAGAGTCTAATTTCTCCATGTCAATCCCCATTCCTTCGAATTGTCCCCGAATTTGGTTAATTAGGCCCTTTAGTTGTTCACGCGTCATTTCCATTCCCAACTGGTTGAACATAGAAAGAAGCTGATCAATCAACCCATCTTCCCATTCATCGCTCACAGAATCACCACTATACAACCTCGGGTTGTAATGTCCGATTCTATCAGGCATATATGAATCATTCGTGAATTCCATGATTTTCTTTGAATGAGTGAGCACATTGGGTTCAAGTGGAACCTCTTGTTGGCTGAGGCATTCTATGGCCAGTAGAGAGCACGAAAGGATCCTCCAAGATACAGAGCGTGAGCAAGGCAACACTGCCTTGAGGAATAATGTAAAAGCTGCACTTGCACTTGCTGATGCTGTCCGCTCAACATTAGGTCCATTGGGTCTTGACAAGATGTTAATTTCAGATGTAGGAGAAGTTCAAGTTACCAATGATGGAGTTACTGTATTGGAGGCAGCAAAGGTAGAACACCCGACTGCAAGAATGTTGATTTCTACATCTAGTACACAAGATGCAGAGGCTTATGATGGCACAACGAGTGCTATTGTATTAACTGCTGAATTATTGTTAAATGCGTTGGACTGGATCGATAGAGGAATCCATCCGTCAGTTTTG
>JASLJW010000135.1 GCA_030747885.1 Candidatus Thalassarchaeaceae archaeon | reverse complement strand
TGGGAACGCCAATTAGAACAACAAATACAGTTTCGTGCTAATGAGGTAATGGCTTCAATGACTGATTTTGGTCACCCCCCTGAAACTACAAATCCGATTCCTGTTGACGCTACAGGACTAATGACACTCCCAAAGAGAACTGTAGAAATCGGATTCGCTGACGGGACATTATGGAACGAACAAGCAACAATCGTCATCCAATCCTACAAAACGGCATGGAATCCTCAATTGATGAACGATTATGGGAGTATCGAACCGCTGCCTATCGAAGCATTGACAAATTACACTTCACCGAATCTTCCTATGTTGTCCATAGATAGCATCACTCCTGAAGAAACATCACGTTCTGTAGCTGACCGTATTCGGATGAATGCAACAATCACAAACTCAGGAGGAGGGGATGCAAGAATTGCACTGGAATGTTTCCTAGGCAATGGTTCGATTGCAGATGTGGGAGGATATCCAATTCTAGAAATCCCCGCAGGAGAAACACATTCGGTGGAATTTAATTGGAACATGTTCGAACCTGGAAATACCACGATTAGTTGTGGAGTCATTCAACCATCACAACTTGTTCTAGAGGGCACATTTGGAGGGGAGGTCGTCGATTCAGATGTAGTGATGTGGACAGAAGCAATACAGGCTGAAAGTGGACTAGGGGTGCTTCCAATCATTATCGTAGTATTCATACTCCTTATTGGAGGAGGAATTGGAGCACTACAAATGCTGGCTAAAGAAAAGGAGCGCGAAGAAGGAAAACTACGTTCACTAGAACCATTGGATGAAGATTAACATCCAGGAGTCCAAACTTCACGATCTGGCTCATTCTCATCGCCTTGTTGATCTTCGACCTCAAAGGTATACTCACTCGACGCTGTTACTGCCTCACTGCCCCAGAATGAATCTTGGGTAATACTAACCGATAGAGTATAGCAACCGTAGTCACTGTTCTCCCAATCATCTTTGAGAATAATCGAAACTCCTTCTTGTTCCTCACTTCCTTCTAATTGAAACTGAGAACCCCAATCACCAACAATTGCTGCGCCATCACCATATGCTCCTCCATTCGAATCCCATGAGGCTACAGTACTCACGACCTCTACCGCAGGATATGCAATTGCATTACCACCAGGTCCGGTAAGTGTAGCTGTGAGATTGTAATTAGCAAGAGGCATAGCAACAGGAGAGGAGGCTGATGCTAGTCCTGCAGAAACACTGAGTCCCACGCCAACAAGGCATCTTTCGATATTTGGATCATCACAATTGCTAGACATTACTGCACTGACACCGGTACTTGCCCCAGTCACAGTTCGTGTTAGGAAATTTGCATCTAGAATAGTATCCCATTCCAAATCTCCTATTGTTACAGTCACAGTATAATCTAGGCCTGAATCGCCAAGAGCATTTCCTGAATAGAAGGATGAAGTGGGTATGCTAAAGGAACCATGTTTACCGTAGCCATCGGTCTGATCAATCGAAAAGGTGTGTGTGCCGGTGTAAACAGATGCTGCGCCCCTTGTGATAGCCACACTTGCATCATGAGATCCAGTTCCTCCATTTTGGCGAATAGTTACCTCAAAAGATGAACCATCATCTTCGTAATCGATGCCTCCAAAGGACATTGTTCCAACCAATACATTTCCTAGCAATAATGGAGGTAGGATTAGTAGGAATGTTACTATGACTACAATGAAACTTGATGTCATCTTCACACCTCCTGATTCCAATGGATTCCCAATATCCAATTGCCACCATGCAATTCCTGCAGTTGCAACCACAATCAACCACATATAAGACGACAAAGAGAATGGGAGATATACGTCAAACCACATTATCAAAAAGAATGGTAAAACCATTACCAACCCAATCATCTTGAGCGAATCTGCCATTGTAATTTCAGAACTGGAACCACTTGATTGTGACTTCTCTCTAGACAATAAGCCTCCATCTGTAGACGCTACCTCTGCCGCCTCTACTGGCTCATCCGCTCCCTCTTCATCTTCCACGCGATCTAATAATCCGCCTGACATCGATATATTCTCGCCACTCGGAGGTTATGAAACCGTTGGCCAATGAAGGCATACCTAACGGGATTAATCATTCATTTACAAAACGCCGAGCGTCAAAAGAGAATGTTGGGGAGGCCATCATCTTCAGGATCTTCGCCCTCAATTAGATTTGAACGACGGGCAATTGCTGCTGCGGCCAAACCAATCATCATCACAGAGCCAATCATTTCGAATCCAGGAAGATAAATTCCTCGAATGTAAATCGTGACCATCTGAACTTGATAATTCGGAATCCCTTCAGTTCTAACGGAATAATCACTGGTTGCTTGGAACTGCAATTGGTAATAGATATCTGACCATCCCTGCACCTTAGGAGTCCTCATGATGACTCGTACGTTGTCGGGTGGAGCTTGTGCCTCAATCTCAGTAGAAACTTGAGGAAGTGAGATCTGGAATCCAGCATCTTCTAAATCCTCTCTGTTAGCTACGTCGATATTGAATCGATCGTATGCGTTACCATCGTTGTATACCTTGAAATTGAAGGTATAGTCGACCTTAGGGCGGAGTTGCTTGAATGGCTCATCTGCCTCTACTCTAAGACGAGAAAACTGCTTGATTACCACAAGTACAGATGTTGTCTTTGGAGTACATGTACCACAAGGAATTCCTGTTGCAGTATCTACTCGTGCAGTAATAGAGACTGTTCTCTGACCCTCGGCCATTCTTTGGTCTCCACGTACGGATACCTCAAATGTGACTTCTTGTCCAGCACCTACTGTTACTGTACCTGGAGCGGCATAAGCAAGGCCGCCTGCAGTGACGGTAATCGCCACGTTTTCAGAATAAGCGGTTGGATTGTTCAATGTACAGTATGTTGTACCAGTTCTTGCAGCCCCTGGGAACACCTCGATAGGGAAGTTAGCAGGAGAGCAAACAATACCAATATCTGGATTCGGGGAAGCCTGCGCAGTAACGTTTCCAGCCGCTCCAGCCCACATGCTGAAACTGTAGATTAGACAGAAGAACAAAACTGTACGGACTGACTTCACGCTCTCACCAACACTCTGTGGTGCCCTGCCCCATATTAAGAAGTTGGCCCCTAAATGTGGAGTGCAG
>JASLJW010000134.1 GCA_030747885.1 Candidatus Thalassarchaeaceae archaeon | reverse complement strand
ATCCTGAATATACTCCTGTTTTGGATTCTATGGCATTATTTTCTCGTCTTGCATTTGAATATCCACTTGATAACACCACATTGTTTCATGGCGTTGCTCAAGTTCGTCCAGGGACTATCGAAACTTGGTCACTGGACAGTGACGGTAGAGCTGTGTTAACGGGAGTAGCTAACTACACACAATTTTGCAATAGACCTTCGGAAAATTGGGACCCTCGAAAATCGTCACGGGAACTCCTTCATAGCCTAAGATTAGGTTTAGCAGATCGATTAAATTCTGATGTTCCAGTTGGTGTTGTTTTATCGGGCGGCCTTGATTCAAGTTTAGTTGCGGCTCTTGCGAGAGAAGCATCAGATATTGCCGGAAAACCAGTTCCTAAATGCTGGACTGTTGCTGAGGATGAAGAAAATCCTGACTACAAGGCTGCCGTTGAAGTTTCGAATGCTCTTGATTTAGAACATTACTCGTGGACTTTGGATGAAGATGTGTTCTGGAAACGCCTCCCTTATTTTTCTTGGAGTGGCGAAGATCTTGATCTTACAGTATTATTTTTCCAACCTTTGTTTGAACAGATGTCTAAAGATGTAAAGGTAGGAATTTGTGGCCAAGGAGCAGATGAAATACATGCAGGATATCCTCGTCATGCTAATCTTTCAACTCATGCGGCAGTAGTTTCCAATCGGCTTGAATCAATAGATCATCCAATTGCACGAGGATTATCTTCTGGTTTACTTGGAGAAACCAACCTAATCGGAATGGGTCAACCATGGAACGATACTTTTCCGAATCCACAAGGTGTGTTTTCTGATCTGGAATCAACCCTTAATTTTGAGATGAATCGAGGACAATTATCTAATTTTCAACTGCGTTTGGTCGATAGACATAGTATGGCACATGGATTAGAGGTGCGCGTTCCGTTCCTTTCAAATCAACATCTTGAATTATCGAAGAAATTACCGATGGATTGGCGTTTTCAATCTGGGGGAATAGAGAAAAGAGCATTAAGATCTGCAGCGGCTTTAACTGCACTACCGAAGCATATTGTGTCTAGGCCAAAACTACCTGCCGGTACTGCAACTTCTCCTAGTTTGATAAATTCGATAATTGATGAATTGAAGCCAAATATCAAGGAATGGAATTCTGATATTCCTTTCCTTTCTCCTTTGTTAGAAAAAATGCCAGATATTGCGATAGGATTCAGACTATTCCGTTCCCTACATTTAGGCTCTGAAATTTCTCCTCCAAGTTCATCAAAAGATTTGTTGGATTTACTTGATGATGTAGAACCATTAGAGTTGATTTAATGGCGGGGATCAAATCAGTTATTCCTAACCTTTTGGCGATGGAATCTGAAATTTACGAGTGGTTGGAATTAAAACGTTCTCAAGTACCAATGCCATTCTATGGTTCCTTTGATATTCGTGATGCTGGGTGGAAGGCAGCAGTAGTGGATTCCAATGCGTTTCCTGCTGGATTCAATAATATTGATGAGGATGATTACGGAAATTTGTCCCTTGGAATAAAAGATTGGTTTGGCAAATTAGAGCGACAGCCAAATCGTTTGTTGATTTGGCCAGAGTCTCATACTAGGAATCCCAATTATATGGCAAACATCAGCGTCATCAATTCCTTATTGAAAGACATTGGAATAGAAGTTTTGATCGGTACTGACCTCCTAAAAAACGAAACAATACAAACTCCGAAAGGAGAAATCGATTTGTCCCTTGTGGAAGTAGAAAATCAGTATGTGACAGCAGACGGGAAATCTGTAGATATGATTTTGTTAAATTCCGATTTGAGTGAAGGGCCATTGGAGATATCCAATGTAACAATTACTCCTCCCAATTACATGGGATGGCATACTCGTAGTAAATGCCAACATTTTGAGCATGTTTCGGATTTAGTTCACGAACTTGCCGATTTAGTTGGAATCGATCCCTGGCTAATTGGTCCATGGGGATTCGTTAGTAGAGGCAGATGTCTAGAAGATGTACAATGTAGAGAAAGATTAGCGGGGGAAATTCAGGAAGGCTTAGAGTTCATACGTTCAAAATATGAAGAGCATGGTATTGATTCCAAACCGTCTCTATATGTTAAGAACGATAGGGGCACGTATGGATTGGGAATTTTACGAATAGAAAGTCCCGACGAGATTCTCAATCTTTCAAACCGAAAGATGAATCGATTGGCCTATGCCAAAGGAGGAGTTTCTGCTGAGGATTTCTTGCTTCAAGAAGCAGTTCCTACCTTTCTAAAGTCATTTGATTCGATTCTAGAACCAGTGGGCTATGGTGTAAATGGCCGTGTATCTTCATGGTTCCATCGTTCTAATCAGAAGTATGGCGTCATGGATAATTTGAATACTCCATCAACCCGCTTTATCCTCGACAGTGATTTGCCCGCTGAAGCAGAATCAATAATGATTTCAAGAAGATGGTTACACACATTGGTCGCTGAAATTTCTATGATTGCAATGGGTAGAGAAATGTTGTATCATCAATCATCTGATTCAGCACTTTGATCTTCTTCCATTCCTACAATTTCGTAGTTTGAAGGGAATAGTGCAATTGCCACGCCAACAACACAACAGAGTAAAGCCCATGTGTAGGACTTTTGCACAATCATTAGTTCTAGTCCAATAACCATTAGGATTAATCCTCCAATATTTGAAGTCCAGACAAGGGTCTTGAATGTAGAAAGAGTGACCCCAGTAGTTCTGCTAGAACGATATGGGCCAAATTCTGCTCCGAATCTCACTGGGTCTGAATCCTCTTCCTCCATGTTGGGTCGAATGATAGGAATGACTTGAACGCTCTGTTATTTTCTGATGACCTAAAATCGATTGATTCAAGCAGGATATCGGACGCCATTGGTCCGGGTGACTACAATGCACATTGCTATGCTGAGTGCAGAATATCCCCCTAGATGGGGAGGAATGGGGTCTACAGTATTCCATCTTTCTAGCGCATTAGTCGCTCAAGGCCATCGTGTTACAGTAATCACAAGGAACGGTGGTAAAGGAGATCCACCTGAAATAGACGGTGTTTCTGTACGAATGGTTGGATGGGCTAGGATTCCAATGGCATTTACACGGTCTTATGGTAAATCTGCATTGAAGGAATTACGTCGTCTCCACTCAGAAGAACCTGTAGATATTGTTCATCTCCATTGTCCAATGATTTCCTGGTCAAAGAAACAATTTGAAATTTGTAAGCAAGAAATTTCTCCAGTTGTGTCTTCATTACATGGTTCTTGGTTGGGAGAGAGAGACGGATTGCGCATTGCTTCTAAACAGAAAGAGGCTGCGGTGTGGGCGAATCCAAACGATTTAGCTATCCTCATCACTGGAGGATACTACTCTAAATTTGAGCGTGCTGCTTTGCATAATTCAAGTATTTGTGTCGCTAATTCTCGAGCAACTCGGCAGGATTTTGTTGATCGATATTCGCCCCCCGATGATTGGGATTGTGAAGTAGTTCATTGGGGGGTGGATACGAACATGTTCTCTCCCTTAGAATCTAATCAAGATGATTCTATTCGAAACAGATATGGCGTCCCTGAAGGCGGTAAATTATTGCTAGCAGTTGGTAGATTAGCAGCTAGAAAAGGGTACGCTTCACTTTTGCGTTCATTTGCGAAGGTGAATCCAAAATCCAATGAAATTCGTCTTGTTATAGTGGGCAGAGGTCATTTGAGAAAACGGTTGGAGAAATTAGCCAAAAAATTAGGTATTGGAGAATATGTCATCATTGAGTCTGGAATGCCCTTTGATGAATTAGCAACGTTGTTTCGTTCGGCGGATTTGGTTGTGTATCCATCATATTATGAAGGCCAGGGTTTGATTCCACTAGAGGCAATGGCTTCTGGGACTCCCGTTGTTACTGTCGATCATGGCCCTCTTCCAGAGATGGTAGATGATTCAGTGGGCCGCTTGTTCAAAATGGGTGATAGCGATTCAATGGCTACAGTAATTCTTGATGAAATTAACAATGCAGAAGGTCTCAAATCCAAAGGAATTGTTGGTCGTTCAAGAGTATTAGAGAAATTTACTTATGAGATCAATGCGACTAGATTCTCTGAAATATATCAGAGACTAATTTGATCATCTGTCTATCATTATTATTGCATCTGTTGGGCATGCTAGGACACAAAGTCGACATCCAGTACATGGGTCACGAAGCACCTTTGCTTTTCGATTTGAATCTACTTGAATGATGGGGCTTGCCATTGGTTTTTCATAGAGTTCGATGGCATCATCGTCACAAACAATCGTGCATTGGTCGCATCCAATACATAGTTCCTCCTTGACGAATGCAACTGTCGTTTCTCCTCCTTTGATACTGGCTCTTTCTTCTGCCTTAGCCGCATTTAGAGCCATTCGAATACGTCTTTGTGTATCCTCTCGGCGAGAAGCTACGTCCTCCCTCGTCGACATTGGACATGGGTAGAGCCTCTCATTCTCAAGTCTTGGGTTGTTCAGTCGAATTGATGACCTAATGTCTGCCCGTTGATTTATGGGCGAGGATTCGATAATTCCTCTATCAGATGTAGACCCTGAGAATTGGTATCAAGATTCAATTGCAATTATCATGTTTTTGTTGGGTCCAGCATTGTGGTTAATCTTAGTCACGCAATTGAGTTTCAAGGTAGGGTGGCTTGCTTTTGTTTGTCAAGTTCAGATTGGTTTCTACACTTGGTTAACCATTATTGCTTACGGTCATCGGCGTGCTGCAAGATGGACCTGGTGGGGTGTTTTGATTACTGCAGCACTTGGGGCTTGGTCATTGGCAGTAGCGTTGTTGTAATTACGCCTGCTTTTTTTCTTCTATTTGCCGTGCTAAGAAGGATACCACATCTAAGATTTCAAAGTCATGTCTTGGGTCCCCTTCAAATTTGAGGCATTCAAAGTGAGAAACACACTTTGGACATGTTGTTAACATTATTTCTGCACCTGTTGCCCGTACTTCCTCAAATCGTTCTATACGAAGGGCGCGTGAATTTTCATTACAAGACATCATACTACTAACGCCGCAACATAGCGCATCTTCTCCATGATGTTCCATCTCAACAAGATCTACTCCCTCAATCCGATTAACTAACTCACGTGGTTCATCAAAGAGATTCATTTGACGTCCCAATCTACAAGGATCATGATAGGTAACAGTGGTTCCTTCAGGAACTGCAGCTTCAAATTCGTACCCTGCTTCAATCAAGAATTCAGTGGTATGCATGACTTTCAGATCATCTAATTCGTAATCCATTGCAAAAGTGCGGAAACATTCGGCACATGATGTAACCAATGTTTCGATTCCACTTTCTCCGAGTTTCTTTTGGTTGTACGCTTTCAATTTCTCGAAAACTTCGGTCATTCCTTGCCATTTCTGGTCATGCCCACAACATTTGAGGAAGTCTCTTCCAAGGTATGAAACATCTATTTCAGCATCTTCAAACAGGGTGAACGCAGCATCAGTGGTTTGTCCTAGGTTCATTTTTCCTTCATTTACGTGACTGAAAATCATCTCTTGGTCGATGTAATCTACACAACCAGGATAATATCCAACAGAGGAGTCAATAGGGTATTCTTCTGTAGATACAAATTGATCCTCAGCACTTTCATCTGCTTCTGCACTGATGACTGCTTGGAGGATTGAATGAGGAATCACTGCCGCAGGAGCCCCGCCTACGATTAGGCTTCGTCGAATATCTATGTACGAATCATAGTCAACTAATTGTGGGCATGCATTGGTACATGCAGAACAGGTTAGACAAGAATATAGTGGGACACCATCATCTTCATTGTTCCACGAATTGTAGATGATATTCAATTTGTCTCCTGCATTGAATAGTCGGACAGGACATGCATCATCACACAAATCACATCCATAGCATTTGTTCATTTCATACTCATATCCTCTTGCCATGCTGCGCATGAGGAAGAATACCAATGCGCCTACTCCTAGACAAGGAATTACCAAGGAATATGTTAACTTAGCATCCAAACTCTTTGGATTCTTTTCAAAAGTAGGATTTTCTAACGTGAAGTCAGATAATGTATCTGCATTGTAGACTGTAGATCCAGTGAGGATATTCATTTGGCTGACATCTGAGAGGTTTACTGCAAGTCCATTTCCATCCAATATTAAGGGTTGGAAGGCCGTAATGGATACGTCCGTAATTACATTGCCTGTTTCATCTAATCCAATGGTGCTGATGCTATAGTCAAGAGAATACGATGTTCCACTGCTTAATTTCAGTGACTGAGTGGTACACGAATCCATTGACGTTAATATTGCTCCACTTACATCCTTAACAACCACTGAGATGGTATGAACTCCTGAACCTCTAATTGTGGTTCTAGCATTACAAGTTACATCAACGAAAAGGGTGTCTACTCCAAGGTTTGGAACTTGCATGATTCCTGAATAAGAATGTACTACAGCTGAGCCATCTGATGAACCAGGATGTATCGATGCATTGAATAATCCATTTCTTCCAGAGGTGGAATCAACGTGATTGTTAGCATTATTGAAGTCTATAATCTGGCTTTGCGTAGGTTGGAAAATACCCCAATTAGTGAATTCTTTAGCAGGCATTACACAATGATCTTCGTAAGCCCAAGCTCCTGTTTCAAAGTGCTCATCATTCCATGCCTTTGATTTTGAAGATTCACCATAAGATAGGCAGAGCCCCATCATTTGTTCATGATGATGGCTTTCTTCTATAGCTACCAAGGTATCTGCCGGTTGACTTCTCAGAGTCTCAAGTTCCTCGATTTCTTGCATTGCTCCGAATCCACCCATGTCCCAGAATCCATTATTGTAGACTGGCCATGTGACCGAACAGAGTAGTAATGCAATTAGAAATGATCCGAATGCCACGTTTCTATTTCGATTAGGTGTAATTCGTGCACCTTGTGTTTTCACTAAGAACCAACGAATGGCAAAATATAGGACTGCGAAAATGAATACTCCCGTGAGCAACCAAGGTATGCTATTGAACACCTCTGCAACCCATGGTTCTCGAGTTCCACATGATATTCCTGCATGTGAATTCATTTGACAGAAATCGGTCCTATTCTTCCCATATAGGTCCAAGAAGATGTTAATTGAATATACTGAAATGAACCACACATGTGCCAGGTAGACCATTCCAGCAGTTGCAAACCAAGGATCTTCTACACCTCTCTTTTCCCTGCCACCTAGGAATGGAGGTAGAGCAAGAATTGTGACTGGAATGCCTGTGATTGCAGCTCCCCACCAACCTGCGTTCCATGAGATGATAGGTGTGCCGAAGAAGTTCCCAATAGCAGTAGGTAATGGGATATCGAATTGAGGTAGGTATTCTCCTAGGCGAAGATACCCGTATGAGAACAACACATACCAATCTGGAAATACGAATCCTGCTTGGGCAAATGGATCCGCAGCATTGTGTAGAGGTGGAGGGATTAGCCAAGAATAGAAACATAACACCATCAAAACAGCCATTGCGATAATTGTGTCCCGAAGAACCTCTTGTGGCCAAAATGCGTGTCCTGTGAAAACCCTTCTTCGCTCTTGTTCGGCTTCAATTAACTGGTCACGTTCCTGAACATAGGTATCAGCAACACGGCCTAAACGTTCGATAATTCCCATATTTTCACCTCCTATCAGTGCGGTTCAGCAACTCCTTGTACCCAAACGATGAATAAATGAACAATAATTAATGTTGTAACGAGAACTGGTAGAATGAATACATGGATGAAGTACATTCGTGTAACAGCCTGATATGTCAGAGTACTTCCTCCAAACATTGCAGTAGCTACCCATGGCCCAATTAGTGGAGTAGCATTTGCCATGTTGATTCCGATTGTTGCAGCACCAAATGCCAAGGCGTCCCATGGGAGAAGATATCCAGAGTATCCAAAGAAGATAGTGAAAAACATTAGTGCTACTCCGATAAGCCAGTTAAGTTCGCGAGGGTTTCGATATGCACCTGTAAAATATACTCTGCACATATGGAGGAAAACTGAAGCGACCATGAAATGGGTAGTCCAATGGTGAATTGAACGGATGATGTATCCAAATGGCAATTGTGTCATGATGAATTCCATGCTTGCATATGCAGGAGTAGGATCCCCCTGCCCTCCGGGAACATAGTAGATTCCTAGGATTGTTCCAGTAATCACTAGGATGATGAATGCCAAGAAAGAAATTCCTCCTAGGCAATACAATGGATACCAATACCAAATGATTCTCAGTTTATATTTCTCAGCATGAGTAAGTGGCATTTGACGATGCATGCTGTAATATGCATCCCTAGACATGGCCCAGTAATCCTGAATTCTGAATCGTGTATCCATCCATGAGAATGCCCAAAGAAATGTCTTCTCCATAAGGCCCATTCCTCCAGCCGAAGAGGTAGTTTGAACCGCTCTCAAAATCTCTTTTCTAGGTACTTCTTCGCGTTCCTTTCGTAGAGTAAAAGCGACAATGACAAGAATGACTGCTAGAAAAATCCAGAGTATTACAGATTCAATCATTTTTTTCACCTCAGTCGCAGAATGTATACCAGTCAATGTAGGTCGGTAGCGCTTCTATTACGTCTCCATTGACCTCAAATGGGATTAACGGCATGCCCACCGGAGCAGGTCCTCCTGTTAATTTGATTCCAAAGTATTCGAACATGGTTCCGTTTGTTCTGTTACGATTTTGGTTTTTCTCAATCATTGTGGGGTCATACCTACTTGAATGACAAATACAGAACAATTTGTT
>JASLJW010000133.1 GCA_030747885.1 Candidatus Thalassarchaeaceae archaeon | reverse complement strand
GACAATGTGGTTGCGAATATCATCATAGCCTAAATTAGCAATCTGATCAAGTATTAATTCACGATAATCGTCCTTGATTTCATCCCAAATGATGCTTTCATGTGTGTTGGGAACTGGGACTAAAACATAAACAGTAGAATGACCTTCAGGAGCTAATGAAGGATCTGTTACACAAGCATTCTGAACATATGCTGAAGGATCTTTCCACGAAATCTTGTGCTCAGTAATTTCTTTGAGGTTTTGCTCATATTCTTTCGAAGCATAAATCTGATGATGTGGCAAATCATAGATCTTATCTACACCCAAGTAGAGCATGAACGTTGAACAAGAATACGACTTCTTTGCAAGTTTTTCATTTGTCCATTTCTTTCGCATTTTATTCGGAACTAATGTAGTCATGGCGTGGGCAAAATCAGCATTCAACACAACCTTGTCTGCTGAAAGAACCTCTTTTCCAATTCTTACACCAGTTACCTTTCTTCCATCAAATACCAATTCATCGACAGTGCAATTCAAACGAATATTAACACCCATCTGTTCTGCAATTTCTGCCATTCTTACAGTAATAGAACCCAATCCACCCTTGGCATGGAATATGCCATGCTCATATTCCAAATATGCTAGGATTGTGAATAATGATGGAGCGTGGAATGGAGACATTCCTAGATACTTTGTCTGGAATGACATTGCGAGTCGAACTCGTTCATCATCAAATAAACGAGAAAGATCTCGGGCTACATTTGACCACGGTTTGAGAACACCTGACACCTTCAATGCCCTCTTACTGAATACATTGGTGAAACTATTCCATGGAGTCTGTAAACAAGCCTTTGATACCGCTAATTTGTGACGATTCTCTTTCACATATCGTTTGAATCCTTGAGCATTTGATTCGCCTGCTAATTCTCTAACTCGTTTCGTCATTTCTTCTAAATTACTCGTGGCATCAATAGATCCACCTGCACCATAAACCAAACGATATGATGGGTCTAATGGAATCAATCCAAGTTCCTCATGAGCATCTCTACCGATTGCTTGGAAAATTTCCTCAATCACCTCTGGATAATGGAAAAAGGTGGGGCCTCTATCGAATTTGTAACCATCCTTCTCAATTATTCTGGTTCTGCCTCCAACAGCATCCCCCTTTTCAACAATGGTAACATCTACGCCTGAATGTTGCAACAATAAAGCACTAGCAAGCCCCCCTGGGCCTGCTCCAACAACCAACGCAGTTGGCCTCCTTCCACGCGACACATCAACGGCTCAATTCCATTCTACATATAGGGGCCGTTTAGAAAGTTCAAAATCTGAAAATAACGAACCTCCAAGACCAAGAGTCGTTTGGAACAAAACATGTGGCTTTGGGTAATCTCAATTTTGAGTGCCCTATTGGTTTTCAATTTAGGCTTGGTCCTTTTTCTACGAAATAAACATCCAGAACCTCATTACAATTGGGATAAAATCAATCTAGATTCAATATCCTTCCCTGATGATTTTCTATGGGGAACTGCAACTGCAGCTCATCAAGTCGAAGGATATCTCTCAAACAATTGGTCTGATTTTGAAGAAAGGAGAGGGTTAGAGAAAAGTGGTGCTGCATGTGATCATTGGAATCGTTGGAAAGAGGACTTTGAGATGCTTACCAACCTTGGGCTTACAACATATCGATTCTCTATCGAATGGAGTAGATTGGAACCTGAAGAAGGAACTTGGAATCAAAATGCCATGGATGTATACTCTGCCATGATAGACAATCTTCTGGAAAGGAGAATCCGTCCAGTAGTCACATTACATCACTTCTCTCATCCAATTTGGTGGGAAAAAAGAGGAGGGTTCACGAACCGAAATAATATTCCTTCATTCCTAAAATATTGCGAGAATGTTTTCGATTGTCTTTCGGATCGTGTTGATGTTTGGTGCACAATCAATGAACCTACAGTATTCTCAACCATGGGGTATACTCTTGGACAATTTCCTCCTGGAAAAAGATCCATTAGAACGACCATAAAAGTGATGAAAAACCTCATGAGAGCTCACGGCACAGTCTATCATTCTCTGAAAGAAAAACGACCAGATGTAAAGATTGGAGTAGCAAAAAATGTTACACTCTTTGACCCTTTAAATCGTTGGAGTCCAATCGATTGGATTGTAGCTAGAATCCTAGATTACCTATGGAATGGCGCATGGCGTAAAGGAATCAAAAAAGGGAGAATGTTGGGGTCTAGGATTCCAGAAGCAAAGGGTGCAATTGATTTCATTGGACTCAATTACTATACTCATTTTCTAACTGGACTATTCATGCCCACTTCTACTGAAGAATTAGAATTCGCCAAAAGAAAACACGAAATTGCAACAGAATTTGGTTACCCAATGTACGCTGAAGGATTTCGACGAGCAATGGAATTTATTTTACCGTTATCTGTACCAATAGAAATCACAGAAAATGGAGTGGCGGATGAAAATGATGCTTTACGGCCTGAACATCTCAAGAGACATCTTTGGGTTGTCTCAGAGGCGATAAAAGAAGGGTTGGATATTCGTTCCTATCATCATTGGTCATTGATGGATAATTTTGAGTGGGCAGA
>JASLJW010000132.1 GCA_030747885.1 Candidatus Thalassarchaeaceae archaeon | reverse complement strand
GCAGTATGTGCGCAAATTATCGAAGGAAGAGCACGAGCACTCAGAGGAGAATCTCCAATTCGACACACGGGATGGAGAACTACTCAGACTGAGTAGAGCCACCCGTGGATTCCCATTGGATGCTCACCACTCCTGAATCATCGATTCGAATCAACGGAATATAGCCAGGATTGCCAGTAGCTACAACGCCGGCTATTCGTTTTACCATTCCACCAGTAATTTCCATCTGTAAATCAGAACCAAAGATTGGGAATCGGACATCAGCAATCTCTTGAGGTGTTTCTACAGGAGTCTCTTCCTGAGGTTCTTCATCCTCCGAAACTTCTGGTGCGATTATCTCTCTAGCCTTTTCGTCACTTGAAACGTCCTCAGCTTCTGGAATTTCTTCTTCAATTATGGGGGTTGGATCAGCGTGTACACCTAGAATCTTCATTGGATCAAGATGGGTTGTGCCTTCTTCCTTAACGGAACCCATGCCAAGACCTCCTCTAGCAGAATACATGATACCTTGAGCAATCATTGTCATCGCTGCCAAGAAGAGTGCAACTACTCCGAATAATTCTCCTAACTCAAATCCTGTGAAAATTATACCAATAGGTAAGCCAAATAGACTCATGAGACGACGCCATGAATCATTTCGATTGAAACCAAGAACTAGATGGTGTCCAAAGACACCGACCATTGCAAATCCTGACAATGCCCCTAAATCGGCCCCCTGCAACTCATAATGCCCATCGACGAATAACAGAACTCCTGAAAGTGCGTATAATGTTCCAATTGTACCAGTTGCCCAACCAGTGTCTGATTCTCCAACTTCATTTTCAAAAATGTATGACTTGTATAATTGGTACAATCCTGAGAAAACAAGAACAAGAGCGCCCAAATGCATCCACGATGCATCGTCAACAACGGGATCATAAGTGATATGCTCAAAGAATTCAATCGAAAAGAAAGTCATCGGCAACACCCATATCCTGAGTCCAATTGCTGACCTATTTCGATACAAGTCATATGCCAATACGGACATCATGAAAACTCGAATTGCAGGTAAGAAATCATACATCTCTTCAGAGGGGAATACAATAAATGCAGAATATCCAAGCAAACGGTTGTACACCCCAAATGTAGAGATGCTTGAAGGAGCATCTCCCAAATTAAACGAGTCCTCAGACGTAATTCGTTCACTATCTTGCCATTTATGTAAATCTCCTCTGAGATAAAATATGTATTGAGCAAAAGCAACAATACCAAAGGTGGTCAATGCTCCAGTAAATGTCTCAATAGTGGTCATTCCATTCTCAACCAACATGCTCATGATGGAAGAGGCTGACCACATTGCTGCAAATGGATTGAACCAAAACCATCCCAAGTATCCACTTCTCAAAGCTACAACTGTTGCAAATATGGTCAACAAAGGAGGCACGTATCGCCCATCTGGCACAATAATTGCAATGATAATGAGCAACCAGAATATTGGTAAATATGGAGTATATTCAAATTTAGGTTTTGAAATTGACCTGTGCCTGTATGCAGAAATTGCACAAGTAACCGCGAGTAATAATGTCGTCCACCTAGGCAATACTCCATCTCCAAGAAGATTAGACATCTCCCCGACATACGGTATTGATTCCAATATAGCCCAGATTAATTCGTGATTTCGGAAACCAGAAGTAGAGACTACTCCAATCAGAATAATTACCGGGGCAATTAATACCTGTATCATTCCATGTTCATATCTGATGCTTCTATCTGCTACTACCAGCAATACCGTGATTGCCCATAATCCTCCTGAAATATCGAATATCGACGCTATGAGGAGAACAAGAAGAACACTACTGTCAGTTTGTCGCTCTTGGAGAGTGGCGTTTCCAGTGGCTTGATATCTGAAATTGATAGCCAATAGACATACAATCAATGTTAATTCACGAATTATTGCACCGATAAGGTCTGGTTGATCATTTACACCAGTTAGGAACAACAAAGTCATGCTGCCCAAAGCAGCCATCATTCGACTATATGGGGATGCAATCTTGAATGCCCCAGCTTCATGGGCACCAAGAGCTACAGTTGCAATGAATAATAATAATCGAAGACCTTCAATAGGTAGAGTTACGGAATCTGCAACTGTATAATCTGAAAGGCCTACAAATTGAGAAAGCAACAATAGGATGAAAACCGCACCTAAAGACAGTCTAGTCCCTGGATCACCTGACCAAGTTCCATTTATATCCCAACATTCTTTTTCTCTAATCGGGAAACAAATGGCATGAATTGCTATTGCTGAAAGTGGAAGAATAAACAATACATATGGATCAGATGTTCCCGCAGATCCCACTGATGCAGGACCTGAAGAGAAAGCTGCAATCATAATCGTGATGAGTGAAGGGGCTAATTGCCAGGTAGGGACATGCTCTTCATCTGATGCAGTTCTAACCCGTAGGTAAAGAGCGGTTAGTGCAGCAGCAATAACCATTGAAGATAAAATTGGATCTGCATCAATCAGAACTGCTGGTGTCAATGCACCAATTAATGCTAAACTACCAATAATTATCGAACTGAACCTTTTCTCTGAATGTTGCCAAATACCTAGAACCACCAATAGTGGGAAAATTCCGTACAGTAGTAAATCACCGGCTTCAACTAATCCAAACAATAAATCAGATGAATTTCCGCCAATCATTGCGCCAAACCACCAAGAAAGAGCAAGCGCAACAAATGTCCCAGTTACTACCCAATCTCTAGCATGCTCACGAGTTGAAAGATAAACGAATGCTAGAATTCCTACTATCCAAGCAATTGCAGAACCTTCACCCTGTAACATGGCTATAGCCAACGCCAAACCAATTGGCATTGCAGGAGTTCTTTGCATGTATGTGGAACCAAACCAACCAACTAGCAGTGCAGCCCACAGTACAAATGAAAGATCAAAGGGCACTGTTGAAATCTCTAACCCACCAAAGAGAAACGGCGAACCTGAGGAAATGAATTGGGCAAGCAATATTGCCCCTACAACGAAACCAGAACTATTCTCAATCATTTTTCGATCAAGTGATTTATCCATTGCAGTAATTCCAGTAATGATTACAATAGGGACAAGTAAACCAATTGCTTCAGTTCCCAAATCGGATGTTGACAGAAGCAATGGGAAAAGAGTTGCAACACCTGCTGAAATGAGGAAAAGTGGCGCCCTATCAAGACGTAACGAGAGAACTATCGCTGTGCTAAGAAGAATGAGGTGCCCAATTGAGGTCCACATTCCCAAACCTACTGCGGTCCAATCTTCCCAAATCCCCATGACGCTAAGACACATCGAAATTGGAGCTAAAACCAATACTGTGCGAACTGTATTTCCCAGTCCATGTCTTTCAGCCTGCCATGCCCCAAGAACTACTGCCGAAAGGACGCAAAGTGATTGGACCAAGGTCATCCAATCAGGAATCCAAAAATCATTCACATCTCCTGAAATCAATTCAATTTCTTGAACGAAAAACCATATCCCAAATCGACTCAACCATACCATGGATAATGTGCCAAAAACTACTGCTGAACTTCCAAGATAATCTGGAAATACACCCTCAATAACAGGGACCTTTTCTCTCTTCATTAATTCAAGGTATGCGATTACCCCCAAAGAGCAGGCTCCTAGCATACAACCGAGCAACAAATATGCATAATCTGAATCTACTTGTACTGTAGTCACGTAAAATACGGCTGCTGCCAATAATACGCTACCACCTACTATCGAGGCTAGCATTCCCATTTTTGCTGCATCCATTTCAGATGAACTCAACACTGTATTTGCAAGAGGTGCGCTTCTGTCATTCATTAACTTGAATTGATTAACGTTAGATATAACAAATATGCCGTATCTAGAAAGTAATGGTCAATTATCTCTTCATTATTACATTCACAGAACAATAAAGCCCGAATGCTCAAAGATGTGGTTGCCTTCGTTCGCTCTACCCATGTCTACTCACATCCATATCCCAATGGTCCCTACGGACCCAATGGAAACATGGACAGGGGTAGTCAATGGG
>JASLJW010000131.1 GCA_030747885.1 Candidatus Thalassarchaeaceae archaeon | reverse complement strand
GACCATACTGCCTGTTCATCTTCGCCTGAAATTAATGTAGGTCCCGCAGTAATCAACCATCTTGCACCACTCAATAATTTCCTCCATTCAAACGCGCCCCTCTCTATTTTTGCAACAGTTTCTTGTTCTACTTTGTTAAGGGGTTGATCGAATCCATTTCTATTAATCCACCAAACATCATTGCCCAATTCTTCGATTTTTCTAGCAATTTTTCCCACTGGTCCATCTATACCTCCTATTTCCGGGGCAAATGCGACAATCCGACCCATTGGGCGAGCCATGTATTGCGCAGAAGTTGGAACTGAATGAGTTTGTTCATTCCATTTTCCATCTTAATAGGGCAATTGCGCCCCCGAATCCGAGTAACTGTGCACCTGCATCATGGTCTGTAGAAGATTGTTCTACTTCTCCCCCTGAAGACAAAATCATCTCTGAAATTAATGACCATGGTTTATCTACGCATAATTCTGTTTCATCACGTAGCATTTCAGCAATAATGATTAGCGTTTCAACTGCGCCTTGCTCGGTTGCATTCAGGATTTCTAGCCCGCCGTATGCAACTGCTCCTTGTGTACCTACTCTAGTTAGAGCCTCTTCAATTAACTTAGTCTGCCTAACGATAGTATGTTCGCCGAGAATGTCGTTGGCTAACCCCTCTCTTAGAACTTCATTTGCTGCTGCCCTTCCACCTATGCTAGTTGAAACTGTTCTGATTGTTTCAGTACATCCTTTATTCCTCAATGCAGTTGCGAATGTCTCTCTTGCACTTCCTGGGCCACACAATAACAATGGCATCCCTGGTCGAACTATTAGCAACGTTTCTCTAGCTGTTTCCTCAAAGAAAGAATCTCTAGTAGATTCACTATCTCCTTCTCGTTTTCCTCCTCCTCGTAAGTTGAACAATGCTCCTTCTTTAAGCCCATTTGCAGTTACTTCAAACAACTGTATTTCGTCATTCTCAACCACGATGAGTAGCACCTTTGCCTTGGAACCGGAATCCGCGGTTTTCTTCAATAATTCCCGATCTTCTAACGGAATTGTGTTTTGCCATTTTAGTTCAATTTCAGAGTATAACTCAACCGAATGTGTATGGTGACTCCCTTGATCAATTGGTGCCTCAATAATGACCCCAGTAGTTCGTAATGATTCACTGAATGAATGAAATTCGTTGTGAGTTATGTCTAATATTATCCACATTGCCTTTCTTTCAGCTTCCTTTGCCCTGTCTCCAACTTTTGATGCAGTACTGGAATCCCTTCTGTGACCCAGCATTCCGATTTGAACACCTTTACGACAAACTTGAGCAAGAGCCCACAAATCATCTATGTCATCAACTCTTACTCTACAACTAGAATCAGAGATATTCAGAATTTTCATGCTGTCTCCTCTTAGCTGAATATACCAGTCAGATTCCCATCTTTATCCATATCCATTTCTTCTGCTGCTGGTTTCTTAGGAAGTCCCGGCATAGTCATCATATCTCCACAAACTGCGACTACAAATCCAGCCCCTGCATTAAGACGAAATTCCCTTACAGGAAGAGTGAATCCATTGGGAGCCCCATGGAGTTTAGAGTCATGGCTGAAAGAATACTGAGTTTTGGCCATGCAAACAGGTAATTCTCCGTAGCCCCATTCGATTATTCTGTCCAATTGTTTCTTTGCTCGCGGTTTAATGGATATATCTGCGGCTCCGTACATCGATTTTGCGATGGTTTCAATTTTTTCCATTATTGGGGCATTGGGCTTGAATAGTGGATTAAATGGCCGTCCAGAAGCCATGTGCCTTTGAACGGCGTTTGAAACCGCTCTAGCAAGTTCTTCAGCCCCCTCTCCACCCTTTGCATGACCTTCGTAAAGTGCTACATCTGCAGCACCTGCTTGTTTTGCAATTTCCATTAATGCTTTTATTTCAGCATCCGAATCGGTTGGAAATCGATTTATTGAAACAATAACATCAGGCCCAAATTTAGCCATATTTTGGATATGCCGAGTTAGGTTTGCAGAAGCGCCATGTCGAACCATTTCTTCATTTTCTTCTTTCAATTCCTCCTTTCCAGAGGGAAGTCCAGCCATCCCTAAACCATGCATTTTCATGCTTCGAACTGTGACATTGACTACTATACAATCAGGTGCTAATCCGGAGGCATTTGTTTTGATGTGGAGTGCCTTTTCAGCCCCTAAATCAGCTCCAAAGCCTGCTTCAGTTACTACAATATCATGTATAGACAATGCCAACCTATCTGCGATAATACTCGAGTTACCATGTGCTATGTTTGCAAATGGACCGGCATGAATGAAGGCAGCAGTCCCCTCAGTAGTTTGAACTAAATTCGGAAGAAAAGCAGTTCTCATTAGTAACGCCATGGTACCTGCAGCACCGATATCCTCTGCCTTTATTGGTCGCCCATCAGATGCTCCTGACCCTACCACAATATTCCCTAATCGTGCTCTCAGATCTTCGTAATCTGTAGAGAGTGCAAGTATTGCCATGACTTCGCTTGCTGCCGTGATGTCGAATCGTTCTTCACGCGCGATCCCATTTCCAGGGCCCCCGAGACCGATTGCTGCCCCTCGAAGAGTGCGATCATTCATATCAATCACTCGTGGCCATAGGAGTCTTGATGAATCTATTTTGAGTTCATTTCCGTGATGTAATTGATTATCGAGAATCGCACTACATAGGTTGTGAGCCGAAGTAACAGCATGTAAATCACCAGTGAAGTGAAGATTGATGTCTTCCATGGGTAAAACTTGGACATGTCCTCCGCCTGCTGCCCCTCCTTTTATTCCGAAAACAGGCCCCATTGATGGCTCCCTGATTACGCATGCTGCTTTCTTTCCAATTCGATTTAGGCCCATGCTTAGACCAATTGTAGTCACAGTTTTCCCTTCTCCATATCTTGTAGGGTTTACACTAGTCACTAGTACCAGTGATCCTCTGGGTCGATCTAGTCTCGATCGGATTGCTGGCCATGTGATTTTGGCCATATGTCTGCCGAATGGAATTAGTTCCTCTACACCAATTCCCATCTTCCATGCTATCTCTTCGATAGGGGCGAGTTCTATTGAACGAGCTATGTCTAAATCAGACTCCATTCTAACTCGTCTGTTATTCGTGGATTTGAACCTTGAGCGTCATCCCCATAGGTTCAGCCTCTTTGGGAGGCACATGGAGGGGCGCCGAAGTGTACATTGCATCGTCGCGGGTTCACCGATATCTCATTCATTAACTCCTCTTCTTTCACTCTTAGTGGATTGTCATTTGAATTCCAAAGAAAATAGGAGAATCACTGCGATATCTAGACATGAAACAGAGGACATGTCTTCACTTTTAGGTCAAATTCTTTTAGGCAAGAATTTAGGTGCACAAGAACCCGAAAAAGATCTTCTTACATTAGTAGAGGATGCAACGAATGAAATTTTGAAATCTCCTGATGGTTGGGGTGTTAGTCCAATGCCAATAGGGGAAATCGTGGTGGCTGAAACCCCCTATGGAGAAAATCCATTGGTGTGGGTATCACTAACTACTCCATTGAAACATGGATTAACCACCCGTTCAGGAGTAATTTCTACTGATCGAAGTTTAGAAATTGCTTCTACAAATCAGATTAGATGGGACGGTCACCGATTAATTACTGGAAGTACTGATGGTTTAGGCGTCACATTAGTTGCTCGTTCCTTTGGACTCTTTTCAGGTTCTACCCCTCCACTTCTTATTCTCCGTGGAGGTGGGGCAGCAGCACGTTCAGTTGCTGAAGCTTGGGCAGATTCAGGAGGTAGAATATATCCCTTAATGGGGAGACGTCCGTTGGATCCAAGGGGGCCATGGGCTTCGTCTTTGATTTCGTCTCTTGAGGTTCGAGGGTTGGCGCCCACACTGTATGTCGATTTCGATTCTAACTCAAAAATAGAAGCAGAAATCCAGCCCCCAGTTCAAGTTGATCTTCATCTTACCCCATCATATGTTATGACCGGGTCGGTAAAACCAATTCAAGGTGCTAAGGGAACGTTGTATCTTGATGGAAGATGGATGCTCGCTGCCCAACATCTCTTGGCGTGGGCGATTTTCATAGAACCAGAACGAAAAGAAGATCTTCCTGATTTGCCTTTACTTCTCTCAAGATTAAGTGAAGTTGAGCAAAAATTGAGTGATTAATTTCACAATGGAATGTTTCCGTGTTTCCTCGGTGGCTGCCAAACTCTTTTCGAGGTAAGTGGCCTTAATGCTCGAATTAGCCGTATTCTGGTTTCTTCAGGCTCAATTACATCATCTAACCATCCGTTCCTAGCGGCAACATAGGGGTCACCGAATTTCTTTTTGTATTCATTAACTAAATCCAAATGTTTTGTAGAAGGGTCTTCAGCATCTTTCAATTCCCTTCTATGAATTATATTCACTGCTCCTTCAGCACCCATTACAGCAAGTTCTCCAGAAGGCCAAGCAACATTATAGTCAGATTCTAGGTGTTTGCAAGACATTGCCAAATAGGCGCCACCGTATGCCTTTCTAGTTACAACTGTTAGTTGAGGGACAGTTGCTTCTGCATAGGCATACAACAATTTTGCACCATGTCGAATAATCCCTCCCCATTCCTGAACTGTTCCAGGGAGAAAGCCTGGTACGTCAACGAAAGACACCAATGGGATGTTGAAACAATCACAAGTCCGAATGAATCTTGCAGCTTTAACTGAAGCATCAATATCTAGGCACCCTGCAAGGACTTTGGGTTGATTGGCAATGATTCCAATCGGGCTCCCGCCCAATCGTGCGAATCCAATAACAATATTCTCAGCATATTGCGGTTGTAGTTCCAAGAATTGATTGTCATCTACGATCGCGGCAACTATTTTTTTCATATCATATGGGCGATTTGAATCATCAGGAACCATGTCCGTCAATGAAACACATTGTCGTTCATCAGAATCAGAGGTAGCTAGAATTGGAGGCATTGCATCACAGTGGTCGGGGAAATGAGACAATAGTTCTGCAACAATATCCATTGCATCATCTTCGTCCGCAGCAACTAAACTCGCAATACCTGATCGACTTGCGTGCATTTCTGCACCTCCTAAATCCCTTGAACTCATTCCTTCTTCTGCTACTTCAGGCGTTTCCAAGGGGCTAGAGAGGAAGAATTCCCCATGTTCTTCTCCAATGATGACAAAATCAGCAATCGCTGCAGCCAATGCCGATGCTCCGACAACTGGTCCTAAAACCAGTGAAATCATCGGAATGCGGCCTGAACATGAAATCAACCTGTCCATTAGTTCGCCAGTAGCTCCTAATGCGCTAACTCCCTCATGTGCCCTTTGGCCCCCTCCATCCCAGATGCCTACCAATGGTAATCGTGCCTTAAGTGCTAAATCTACAATCTTTACAATCTTTTGAGCGTGCATCTCCCCCATTGAACCTCCAAATACAGAGAAATCTTGGGCAAAACAAAGAATTCGTCTCCCTTCGATATTTGCACTTCCGGCCACTACTCCATCACCTAATATGGAATTCCGATCCATTCCATGTTCTGTTTCTCTACTTTTTACGAAAGCATCTATTTCAACGAAACTACCTGGGTCAACCAATGAACTAATCCGTTCATGTGCAGTATGTCTGCCTGATTTGCGAATAGCATCTATTCGTGCTTGACCGCCCCCTCGCTTGGATTCCTCTCTGAGGCTCGTCAAGCCTTCCATTGGGTCAATCCTCGACTCCATCATGCATTGAAATGAATCGATGGTTCATCATCCACTCTATCAATTTGAAATGAATTTTTCAATTGGAAAATTAATTTTCTAATTGAATTATTTGATGTCCATGATTTCGCCACATAGGCTCATTGACCATTTTGAATCGATTTCTTTGTGATTATTCCCATACTTGGACAGTAAATAGTGTAATTTTACTAAGGAAACTTCAGGAGGTCCGATTGATCCATGCCCTATTATCCCCATTTCTCTTTGGTCTCTCCCCTTGGAATATACATCAAGGTGCACAGGCCCATGTATTGCTTGGGTAGACATAACTACAATTCCTCCACTGCCGATGTATTCTCGGAATTTTTCTTCAACTAAATTGTTTTCAGGACTATCTCCATTTGGGTCAGCTATTGGGAGATGGCCCAAACCTGTCCCGTGGATGTGAATCGCATGTGGCTTAGTTGAGGCCAATGCGGAGATATGTTCAGGCAATAAATGGGGTCCTGCAATCATTTCTGCGATTCGTATACTTTCATCAAACTCTGATGGTTTGGTAATAGCGCGTGTTGATGAAGTCTCTCTCAGAATTTCAATAGAACACTCACTACCTTCGACATATATTCTACCCAATGGCCCTATGTCTATGGATTGGAATGCATCCCTTCTTGAGGAATGCATCTTACGGGATGAGATTCCTGGAAGTATACTCAAAACCCCATCTGATGAGGTTTCGTGCATTACGATGACTGCTGCATCCCCTTCTCCACTTGGCGGAGCTCCATGCCCTGCAAGATGTATTGCGGCAATCAAATTCTCTTTCGCATCAGATGAGGCTCGATCTGATGATTTCTGTGCACCAGTAAATACGATTGGACCCGGAGGGCGCCCGCCCTCTCCAGACCATGCAAAAGACATTGCAGCAGCACTGATTGACATGGTATCGGTTCCATGAGTGATTACAACTCCATCAGCCCCTCTATCGAATGCGGCTTCAGTTTCTCGGATCATCTGATTCCAATGCCTTGGACGAATATCGTCGGAGAACATGTTGCCTATGAGGACTGCTTCAATCCGTGCTATTGGGCGTAGTTCTGGCACTGCATCTAGTATTTCTTCAGGTTCAAAGCGTGCCATTACTGCGCCTGTTTCGTAATCCACCTTACTAGCAATAGTGCCACCAGTGTGTAAGAGGGTAACAAGAGGGAGTCCCAAATCGGGTGAATTAGTTGAGTTTGTCCTATCTTCTTGTGATTTTTCTCCGACTTCTTCTATTGTGTCTATGGAATTAATTGCATCTATCGGGTGAGATAGATTGTACCCGTTCGCTAATTTAATCGTGATTAACCCCTCTCCAGCCGGACTGATTAGAATGCCTTCATGCGTTTGTTTCCCCATCCTTGATTCGATAATAATTCGAACCTTAGAACCGCTTGCAGGCATGCCCATACAACGTGTGGATGTTAGAAAGACCATCAACTGAACGGGTGCTAAAGGCCATAGACGTGCATCTATGATGATAATTGGTGCCGGGAGCGGGACTTGAACCCGCGACCTTCGGATTTCTCAGATGCGCCTCATCGTTTTCGCAGATCTTGCGACCTACCTACCCTATGAGTCCGACGCTCTACCAACTAAGCCACCCCGGCGATATCCTTGTCCACCAAAGAGTATGATATGAGCGTTTCACTTGTCTACCAATGTTCATGGGGGGTCGGGGGCCCCGTAAGGGGTGTTACCATGGTAGATATCGACACCGCCCTCCGTTCTGCCGCAATCGATGGGAGGAAGGCTAAGCGCCCGTCTGATGATAGCAAAACACGACGTCCAGGAGGTTCAGTCGGCCTTGAACCATTCGATCCTGCTGAATTCAAACAAAAGGAGGTAGCAGATACCTATTCGATGTGGTTAGTGATTAGTGGTTCAATACTTCTGGCAATTATAATGAGATACGTCGCCATGCCTTCCATCGATGGACCAAGTCCAATTCTTTGGTTACTCCCATTGAGTTTTGTATTTATGTTGCCTAGTTTACATCGATTGGTAATTCCATCGAAGTTGTCCGATCTTTACACAGGAGGTAATTGGTTTCGTTCAGGAATGTTATGGATTTTCACTTGGTTGGCAATCAGTATTCTGCTAGTAAACCCCCCATTAGCCGATATCAGTCCACCTGAGATTACAGAAGCATCCATTCTTTTCGATGATGGTGATGAAGCTACGAATTTAAGCAGTAATTTCATTCGTACAGGCACCACGATAGAAATCACGATAGATGGGGCTTCAACGGAAGGAGAAATGTGGCTTATTCTTGGAGTTCGAGATAATGTGGATGTCTCCTCATGCTCAGTTCAAGTTTCAATGGTCAGGTCGGAAGAGATTCTACTTAACACAACTTTCAATGGAGATGATGAAAATGCTACGTTAGATTTTCAGTCGTTAGGGGTTGAAAATCTGTCTAAAATGTCTTTGATTTCCGACCCGCCTTCAATAAAGAGTGAGGACCGTGGTTTTGCCGTAGAGGTTGGCGCTTTAGAATCTGGAACATACTCTCTTTCATATTCAGTCAGCCAAATGGGTAATCCTTGGCACCTTTCAGGTTCTAGTGCACAATATACAATCAAAGTCATCAATGATTAGGTATTTTTCAGCAACGAACAGATGCGTGCAGTCATAGCATCAAGTTGCAAATGCTCTCCACCACCTTGGACAAGTCGATGATCGATATCTGCCATCCATTCTGTCAGTTCTAACTTTGTTTCTTCAGTGAGGAAGGAAGTTTTCCCCAATTCACGATGTAATTGGTTGACAAGATCAGTTCCTGCAAGTCCAAATTCGTCTAATATTTGTCTTAATCTTCGACGAGCTGGCTGAAAACCATCTTCTTTGCATGCGAGTAAGTAACCTTGGAGAACCTCTGGTGGAGCAGTTGCACTTGTTTCGTAGACCAAAGATCGAGTAACCTTGTCACTCATTCCAGCAGCTACCTGTAGTGCTGTAATCGCCTTCCGAAGATCTCCTAGGCTGATGTGGATGATTGCATCTGCGGCATCATCATCCAATTCCACATTTTCAGAATCAGCAACATGATTGATTTGTGTTCGCATTTGATTATCTTCTAGAGGCCTAAATCGGAAAACTGCACATCTACTTTGAATGGGCTCGATGATTTTCGACGAATAGTTACATGAAAGGATAAATCTACATGTTGCAGCATACTGTTCCATTATTCGTCTCAATGCTCCTTGAGCATCATTTGTGAGAGCATCTGCTTCATCTAGGAAAATAACTTTGAATGTGGCTCCTCCAAGTGGAGCAGTCCTCGCAAATTGTTTGACTTTATTTCGTATCGAATCAAGCCCTCTTTCATCAGAAGCATTCATTTCGAGAAGATTTTGTCGCACTGTTTCACCAAAAACATCTCTTGCTAATGCCAATGCTGCAGTTGTTTTCCCAGTCCCTGGGGGGCCAGCAAAGAGGAGATGTGGGAAGGTTCCACTTTGACTATATCCTGCTAGCCGATCAACCACTGCACGTTGCCCTCTCATTTCCGAGACAGAACGCGGCCGATGTCGTTCAACCCACAGTTCACTCATGGCCTTCCTTGGTCTGTCTTGGGCTATCGTCCATCAAGGTTCGCACTAGTAAAAAATAGGTATTTCTCGACCATGCTACGCATGGTCTCAGTCGAAAATCCCTTATGGGGCCATAGAGCATGCGGTACGCATGACCGCAGCGATAGCGAACGCCAATTCCCGCAAAAACCTCTTGGGGCCTCTTTCAATTATCCTTCTTCTATTGTTGATGTCTTGGTCTTCATCCATTAACCCATACAACGAACTTTCGGAAGACGTATCTCCATCATACATCACTTCAAACAATGCAGTTACTGCCGACACAGCCATCAATATGTCTGCTCCAAACAACGGTTATTCCACTCAACAATCGTTGATGATTTTCAGTTCTGATGAATTCAATTTCGATAGCCGTGGTTTGTTCGATTTTAACATCAGCGATACTAGTGGAAATCCTCTCCCTACTAGTTTCCGAATCACATCTGCTCATTTGGTTTTAAGATGCAATCAGGATACCTCATTAGGTTCAGGTAGGACAATGTTCTATGCTACATCTCTCGATGCACCTCATAACATATCTCAAGCCACATGGAATCTATCTTCAACTGGAGTAAATTGGTCATCCCCAGGTGCCGATGGTACATCCGATAGAGGTATTTGGGAACCATCATATATTTCTAGCAGCTCCACTGTTTCAACTGCAATTAACGTAACATCCTTGGTTCAAAGTACTCTACGTTCTAATTCAAACCAGATTTCCTTTGTTGTCAGCGCTTTGGGCATACCAGTTCTTTGTGATTCAATGGAATCTTCAACCTCTACAAATAGACCAAATTTACGCATTGAGTATGCAGCAATTGGTTCTACTGATGAAGGTTCAGTTAATCTCACCTCTCCTCAGGATGGTGAAGCGTTAATTTTGCCTAACACTCTCGAATTAACCTCCGATACTACTCCTACCATTACTTGGGACGAACTCAATGGATCAAATGTTGAGGTTCAGATTTCCGATGATAGTAGTTTTCGAACTATCGTTGATGGCGAATGGGTTTGGGATTCATGGAATGATGCCTCTGCATTCACATTTTCTAATGCTACAGTAGGTAGTTTCGAAACCCCTACAACTAATTTGACCGAAGGTTCGGAGTATTTTGCTAGGATACGATCTTCAACATCTCAAAGCATACTTTCTGATTGGGTATCTGTAAGATTCCTTCTTCCAGATCACACTATATTTACGAATACAGATGGGAGTAAATATTTCGCTGTTAGAAACAATAGTATGGGGTATGGTGGAACAATTGAAGATACCTATGTAACCTCTGGAAATACTAATTTCAATGGTGGTTCAGAAACAGATCTAATTGTTGGCCACTCAAATTCAACTGGAGTAGGTACAGGAGTAATGCTTCTACGAATCAATATTGCAGATATTGGTCTCCATGAAAATTCATCTATTCATGAAGCAGATCTTTACCTAAGGAGGACAGATAGGGAACGATGGCCAGTAATTTCAGTCTCTGAATTCTCTGATGATGAATGGACACAACATGGTGCTAATTGGACATCCAATGGTGCTGGAACTACATGGACAAATGGAGGTGCAGATTTAGCTGGTACAAGTTTTGGTGCAGTTAATGGAAACCAAACTCTTCCTCAATTGGTTTTTGATCTTGCCCCAATTTTCCGAGATCGATTACTTGCTAATTCAACCGAACCCATCAACCTCATTGTCCAAGGTGCAGGGCCCAATGGCGCTCATGTTGAAATCGGTTCTAGTGAAGAGGTAGGGTCATACAATCCTTCTATGTCTATACGTTATGATTGGGGTGATGATGTACTTCCTTCATCTCCAGTTGATCTAACACCTCGAGACCGTTCCGGTTCATGGGATATCAGTGGGGCTAATCTAACGAGTAGTGATACAGTTGTTGTTAGTTGGAATACTACTGGTCATTCTGGTCATGATGTGGTAATCAGTACTTCTAGAGATGCTGACTTTAGGACAACAGTTACCAGAACTGCTGATAGTAGAACTGATTCCGGTTTCGATCTTGCAGCAGGCACATTCACCTTCCCATCTGCTTGGTCAATCGGAATAGGTGACCATATTTGGTGGAGAATTTCATTCATAGAGGATGGTGATCGAAGTTATTGGAGCGATTCTATGATGTATATCCCGAACCTCAATTCAACTTACCTATCTGGAAATGATCATCAAATGAGATTATCTGATGGCAATGCATCTGCTTCTTCAAGTCAAGTAATTGCCGTACCAGAATGTGAAGATACATATCTTTCTTCCACAAGTTCATCTTCGAATAATGATGATGGATACCTTGTGATTTCTAGTACTGATGTATCTTTGTTTAAGTGTGATATGGCAGGCCTAATTTTACCTGAGGGGATGGCTATACAGAGTGCTGTACTTCGGACATATGCATGGCAATTCACTACATTCTCAAATGTTCCAATCAATGTATATTCAGGCACTTCTGACTGGAATGAAGACAATTCAACTGGAACTGGAGCAACATGGGATACACGTGATGGTTCACGACCATGGGCAAGTGCAGGAGCGAGTGGTACTGATCGAATCTCATTATTAGATTCTCAAACAGTAAGTACAACTGGAAGTGGTGGAGATTGGTTTGAATGGAATATCACTTCTGCTGCTCAATCAGCGAATAGATGGGGCACCCCCATTAGCATCATCATGACCTCGACTAGTGGTACCTCTGCTGAGTTCCAAGATTCGGAGACTGGTGGAACAGGTCCAGAGATTGTAATAACCTATGGAATTGGAGATGACACCTCTCCAGATGTCCCAATTGGACTAGACCCTACAGGGGATGATTGGATTGTTTCAGATAACCTATTGATGCA
The DNA here is from genome assembly GCA_030747885.1 of Candidatus Thalassarchaeaceae archaeon. Lineage (GTDB taxonomy): Archaea > Thermoplasmatota > Poseidoniia > Poseidoniales > Thalassarchaeaceae > MGIIb-N2. The sequence continues at coordinate 1,684 of JASLJW010000131.1, read as the reverse complement.
AGGAATTGTACGCCCAGTCCATGTATGGACTACTCCGTTACAGAATACGAATGGAATTGAACTTCAAATTGATGAAGATTCTTCTATGTCTACATCTAATTTAGAGACATATCAATCATGGGTCGATACTTCAGCATTCGATCTTACAAATGGAACGTTTACTCCTACTTCAGACCTCACTGAAGGAAAACGACACTATTGGAGAATGCGAGGAATTAGTTCATCCGGTCAAGTTGGAAACTGGAGTGCCACCTCTTCCTATGTGATTCCCGATGTAGTCAGTTCGATGCTTGATTCATCTACATCTGAAGTAGAGATGCATCATCATGGATACCTACCAGGAGATCATACTCCTGATTTCTTTGATACCTATGTTGATGAGAGATCCGCATACGAAAACACCTCATATGCCTCTTCAACGAGCCTCCTCTTGTTTTCTCCGCCCGATATTCCTACTGGTAATCTCGATCTTTCTGCAAATTTCAGCAATGACCGTGGAGCTCTCTTCAAGATTCCAATCGATGAGAATTTGACTTTACCTCGTCCGAATGATATTCGAATTGTAGGGACCGAGTTGCATTTCAATGTAATTAGTGGCCATGGAACTGGTGTACGAGTCTATGCTGCTGCTGTTGATCCATTCAATGAATCAGCGACAGGTAGAACCATGGATGGAAGTACAAACTGGTCCTCTCCGCATACATTTGGAAATGACAATATTTCCATACACGATGGAGTAACTGTAGAAGTAACCAATTCAGGTTCAAACAGCATCAATATTACTCGAATCATGCAATTAGCTGCCAATAGAGGAGATGATTTCCTTTATCTTGCATTGACGGCAGCACAGGATAGTTACACAAGTACATGGAATGGCATCAGTATCGGCAGTGTTGATGCGAGCGTAGCCACTGATCGACCATACCTTTCGATACAGTTCCGTAACGGATCAGCTTCAGTACCCAACGGAACAGGTACCCCTGACTCACCATCTAACGGCGAATTAATTTGGACTACAAATGGCATCGCCTTTGATCCCGATGTTCAGCCCACACTGGAGTGGCTTACTCCAACTGGTTGGGACATAACATGGGATTGGAGCCTCAGTATTGCTTGTAGGGAATCCACGACTTCTTTAGAAGCAATATATGATTCTCGTTCAGATAGCGGTTTTGATCTTACTGGGCCGAGTTTTACATTCCCTTCTTCAATTTCTATAGTTGAAGATTCATCATGTACATGGAGAGTACAATCGATTGTAGAGGATATGTTGGGCCCTGTTTCCGGGTCAGAGTTCTTTGGTGTCCCGAATGATATAACCACTACAGAATCTTCTACCGAAGAGTCTCTAACTGCACAGAAGGGAATAGCTCATACAGCCTTCAATATGTACGATTTAGTTGAAGATACAGAAATTACATCTAGTGCTCCAAACAACAACTTGGGTCAATCGGCAGCGATGTATGTTGGAAGAAGCGGATATGGTTTGGTAAATGTTGATTTATCTCAAATTCCAATTCCTGAGCCTTGGATGTCTACTGACGCAAGTATTGATTTATACAAAATGGTAACATCCTCTGGAAACCATCAGATTGCAGTGTACAATGTATTCGAAGACTGGGATGAATCCAATGTTAATTGGGTGAATTCAAGTTCAGGTAATTCATGGTCAACTCAATCTGGT
>JASLJW010000130.1 GCA_030747885.1 Candidatus Thalassarchaeaceae archaeon | reverse complement strand
CTCAATGGCTTGTCTAAATATTGATGGAAATCTAGAAGGTATATCGTCTCGAATAAAAAGAATATATGGAATATTTCTTTCTTGAAAGGCGCGTGCTGCTCCTGCAGACCATTCTAATTGTGTCAAGCCGATTGTGGGTAAAATTTCAAAGGAATCAAGCCAATTTGAAACCTCTTCATAGAAATGTAAATTTACTCTTCGAAGATGTTTTTTCAAAAGAAATGAATTCGGGTGTCCAGATTTTCTTGATCTAATTCTCCATGCTAATCCAGACAAATATGATTCGGATTTTATTGTGCTTCTAGTCGTAGAAATATCGTTAGTCAATAAGTTTGTTTTTTCCCCTCCATCCATTGAATAAAAAGTGGAAATCTTCCATGGTTGCATCAATTGTGAAGATAAATTTGGTGGGGGTGTTAATGGTAAATATTTTGCAGATGAATCAAAGCCATTCCCCTCTACTGAAACCCCTCGTAATAATGTAGCAAGTGAGCGCTCTGCTCCACCACCTGGTGGGTCCAATGCACGAACTGCTACTGCTAAATGGTGCATCATCAAAGGAGCCCCTATCAATTTTCATCGTCTTTTCTTTGTGCCATTCTGTCACGAGATGCTGCTACAATATTTTCTGGGAGGAAGGAAAGGGGTGGTACAGGGGAAGAAAAATTTTCATCCCAAAAATTCTGGCTTCTATCCCAGATTTCTTGTTTACAACACCAAGCCAGCCATTCATCTACCCATTGACAACTAGCTAGTACTTCTTCATCATCTGGTGCTTGACGGCGAAGAAGTTCGTTAAGATGTCCCATCATAATAGCAGTTTGTGGCATTAATTGGTAAGTCGCAAAGGGGTTACGTTCAGTATCTACTGTTCTATGATCCTTCCATAGAGATAACACTTGATCATAGCCATATCCTATTGAGAAAATTGAGGTAATAACTAGGGCTGCAATTCCAATTAATCCCCAATAAGTCATTGAAATACCTAAAATTGCGCTGTTTGCATCGAATCTCCAACTAACATATGGCCACACGAGTAGTGTGATTGTGGATGTCCACAAAAACAACGAGGCAATCGCTTGAGATTGCTGAAGTCTCCAGTATTGCTTCATTATGGTCTTCTTCATGAGAGTAATTGGCCACGTCCCCCCTTATGGAGTCGATGCTTGAATCTGTCAAGGAAATGCGATTAATCGATTAACCATAATGCATCGATTAGTTCACCTACTTCTCCATTGGTGTTTGGAGGCAATACAGAAAGTGCATCGTGCGCAACCATTGAAAGAATATTTCCACTACCTTGGTGGGTTAGACTTGATGCTAAGAGTTCGTCACTAGATTGAATTTTTATCCTTCTAAATGTGGTTTTTCCTTTGGCCCCCTTCAATGGAGATTGGAGGCGTGCCCTAATTTTCTTGTAAAATAAATCAGGATGGCTTAACCAAGGAACCACGAGGGTGAGAAATACAACATAACTGGACACAGGGTTGCCAGGTAACCCAAGAATTGGGGTACCTTTCCAAAGACCAAAGATTGGTGGACCGCCTGGTCGCATTCTAACTTTCCAAAATAGTGGTTCTCCTTCTTCAACCAATAATTTCCTTACAAAATCATGATCTCCCATACTAACTCCACCTGAAGTCAAAATCAAATCACTAGATTCAGCACATTGATCGAATATTTCTCGTAAAGAATTCAAATCATCTTTGGTTGATTTTACAATATTTGGTATGCCGCCAGCCCTTCGAACTAATGCTGCCAAAGAAATTGAATTGGATTCATAAATTTGGCCTGGCTCTAAATGTTCACCTGGTGATACCAATTCATCACCAGTAGGAATAATCGATACTGATGGTTGTGTGAAAACAGACACTGTAGAATGACCAATTGATGTCAATAACGCAAGTGATGATGGAGTCAGTAGGGAATTTGATTCTAATGCTATTGTGCCTTTCTCAATATTTTCACCCCGATAACGAATGAAGTTGTTTCTAGCTTCGCCGTGAAGTCCATCTTCGACCATCACCAATGCATCTGCATTGGGTGGAATTGGTGCACCAGTCATTATTCGAATTGCTTGGCCGGGTTGTAGTGGTTCGGGGGGGGAATCTCCTGCAAAAATAGTAATCGATTCAACTCTTTTTTGGGGGTCGTCAGATGTTAATACTGCCCATCCATCAATTGATGAATTATCGAATGGGGGATTGTCTACTAACGAATGGACGTTTTTGGCTAAAATTCGGTTATGTGCGTCGATAATTGGAATTGTTTCTTTGGTGGATAAAAGGGGGTGGGAATGAAGAATTTCTAGGGCTCGTTCGATGGTAACCTTGTCCTCCATGTAGAAGGGATTACCCCACAGGGTTTTATTTCGCCGGAAATGACTCATAACCTACTCTCAATTGAGAGGGGTATGGAACCTGAATTTGTCTTCATCTTATTCGGGTTGTTTATGGTTGCAATATTGTATTCAAGTGTTGGACATGGTGGTGCTTCAGGTTATCTTGCAGTGCTCTCAATTACCACTTATGGATCAATGGAGTCTGCGTGGTTAAAGCAACATGCATGGTGTATGAATTTGGTTGTGGCTGCAATTGCTTTCTTTCACTTTTATCGGGAGGGATATCATAATTCTAAATTGACTATACCATTCATTGTTGGGAGTATTCCAATGGCAATAATAGGAGGATACTTAATTGTGGATGGAACAATTTACGACTTGTTATTGTCAATATGTTTGATTGTGGCAGCATGGAGATTAATTGTTGTCAATAGAAATGAAAAGGAAAATACAAAATTACCTAAGTTCAAAATTAGTGTACCAGTTGGTGGTTCAATTGGATTGTTGAGTGGTATTATTGGTGTGGGGGGTGGTATTTTTCTTTCACCTATTTTATTGTTGAAGGGGTGGGCTACACCGAAAGGGGTGGCGGCTACATCTGCATTGTTCATTTGGGTTAATTCGTTGAGTGGTTTGGGTGGTGCCGCTTTGTCGAATCAATTGATTCTAGAATTGGATATATTGATTCCTTTTGTTATGGTTGTATTGGTTGGGGGATTTATTGGATCAAGATATGGTGCTGTAATTGCACCACAACAAATCGTGCGAAAATTGTTGGTGGTAGTCTTATTAATCGCTGCCATGAAACGTATCTTCGAATTGTTTTGATTATATATTTCAACCTGAATTTGGTTCTCAATATACTATTCTATTGAATCAACATGGCCGCAATCTGGATTTGCACATTCAACTTGATATTTTGCCCGTTTTGGTTTTGGTATACGATTCATTGCACCACAAAATGAACATTGGTGTTGGACGATCTCTGGTTCCTTGGGCCCAGTATCTTCGGTTTTTTGCTCCTGAACTTTAGACCAGCCAATCGAATCCATTCGACCCTGTTCTTTCTTCAAAGAGCGGGAACGAAGTGAAAGTTTGATTTTTCTTCGTTTTTTTCGTCCACCCTTCCCTCGAGATTTTTTGGGCGCCCCGTCTGCTACCATGAATGTGTGAGATAGGATGGTGTATTCAATGACTTCGTTCAATTGTAAATCGAATATGGCCCAATGCTCAAATTAGGG
>JASLJW010000129.1 GCA_030747885.1 Candidatus Thalassarchaeaceae archaeon | reverse complement strand
TTTCTCGGATTTCTCGTGTTCTAGATAGTATTGGTTTCTCATCTAAGCGTCCTTGGGAGACGATCCAAGGGGTCACTCCGAAGATGGTTGAAGATAATCGAATAATCGATCGTCGTACAGTAAGACGTGAGATTTTGAATGCCCCTGGAATATTAGATGTTCAGATGATAGATGGGCAGATACAAATCAAACGAGTGCATAATTCAACTTTAATCATGCAGAATGATCTTAGAGAGGGCCTTCTTGAAATTATAGGAATCGAACCGATTCTTACGATAAGTAAAGGGGGATCATTACGTTCTGATCAATGGCAACTTCTAGGCGCATTGTCTACTGTACCTGTTTTGGGAATTATTTTGTTATTAGAATCAAATGAGCAGCTTTTTGTTGCACAGGTTATTTCCTTTGTTTCCGTTCTTTTGATTGGCTGGCCAATGTTAATTGGAGCGATTAACAGTATTATGAATCGGGTATTCGCATTCCAAATTCTTACTACTGCTGCAGTAGTCGGTGCAATGGCTCTCCAAGAGTATTCAGAGGCATTGATGGTGGTGGGTCTTGTTTCTTTTGCTGCGCACCTTGAAGAAAATGCCATCATAAAGGCCAGAGAATCCATGCAAGGGGGTTTGGATCGTTTGCCAAGAGAGGCTCGATTAGTAGGTTCTGAAAAGAAAATGAAATTTGTTGAAGTTACACCCTCAATTAGCAGCCTCACAGTATTGCAACCCTCTTCCAGTTCTCCGTCCAATTGCTCATCTTCAGAAATGGTTCCAATAGCAACTCTTCAGATTGGTGACCGAATAGAGATTAGAAGTGGAGAAGTTGTGCCAGTAGATGGGCGTGTAATCGAGGGAACTGGCCATTTAGATAGAGCCCCATTAACTGGCGAATCACTTCCAGTAAAGATTGCCGTAGGTACATCTGTTGAAGCAGGATTAACGTTGACACGAGGGCCAGTTATTGTTGAAACAACGGCAATTGAAGAAGACACTCGTCTTGCAGGTCTTATTGATATGGTTCATAAATTCAAAGAACGTCCACCTAGAGTTCATTCAACTATTGAGTCATTCACAAAATGGTGGGTCCCCCTTGTACTGCTTTTTTCACCAACAATTGGTTTATTGGCTCATGGACAAACAGAGCAAGCGGTACTTACTACTCTTTTGCTGTGGGTAGTTTCATGTCCATGTGCGCTTTTACTTGCATCTCCAATTCCTCATGCTATAGCACTGTCTCATGCTTCTACAAAGGGTATAGTAGCTAGAGGTGGGGATGTTTTAGAGAAGGCAGCAAGAGTTGATTTAGCATTCCTAGACAAAACAGGAACCCTTACTTCTGGCCAACCACGGCTCCATAGTATTGTTTTAGCCAATGGAATAGAGATGTTACGAACATCAAGATTAGCAGCAGGTCTTGAGATGAGATCAAATCATCCCTATGCAAATGTTATCATCAATTCCTTAGGAGATGGCCATGAACCGATGAATGTGACTTCTATCCAAGATGGAGAGGCTGGAGTCATTGGTAAAATAAGAGGAAAGGAAGTCAAAATTGGAAGAGTCGATTGGTTAGAAGAATCAGGAATTAAAATTCCCAAGGAATTATCTGTAGAATTAGATGAAGTTAGAGAAGCAGGCCATGGAGTTTCCATGTTGTCAGAAGATGGAGTAGCCATTGCTTTATTCCGTTTTGTTCATGACGACGCTCGTGATGGTGCAATGGAATTAGTAACATCTCTTCGTCAATTCGGAATAGAGGTTCAGATATTATCAGGGGATGAACAGAAGGCGGTTGAATCATTTGGAGAGACTCTTGGTATTCGAGCAAACCAATGCACAGGAAATGTTTCTCCTGAAGAAAAAGCATCGTATGTAGAGAAAAGATCTGCTTCTAGAAGGACCTTGATGGCAGGTGATGGCTTCAATGATTCAGGGGCATTAGCTGTTGCTGATGTGGGAATTGCGGTTGGTTCAGGCGATCAAGTGAACCTAGAAGCGGCGGATGTGCTAATTCCAGGAGAAGATCCACGTGCAGTAATAGCATTGACTACATTGGCTCGTTCTACTCGAAGGATTGTTCAGGTAAACATTGCATTAAGCCTCTTCTTGACACTTACATTGGTTACTTGTGTTCTAATGGGGGTAGAGATTTCGATTACTGCAGGAGTCTTGCTTCATGAAGCCAGTGCATTCTTCGTCATTCTAAATGGAATGTGGGTCGCAGGTAGTGGATTCCAACGTATTACAACGGTAGCAGATATCTTTACTGATGTGTTCAAAGAAGCAATTCATTCAATCATGATTTTATTAGGAAAAGATGTTGATGGGCAATCGACCCCTTGAAATATGTCTTCAATTGAGACAGTAAGGAGGACAGAGTATGAGCGAGGATACCCCGGTACCTTACCAAGTGGAGAGTAGAGTTTCTCCACCACCTGCTCATTGCCCTAATTGTGACTCCCTTCTTCCTTCTGATTTAGGAGTCTTGGATTGTGTAGTTTGTACGGCTCAAGTCAAAGTTGAACATTCGCCCACTAGAGAATCTTGGGAAGAAGAAAAAGTAACTTGTCCTTCATGTCGGCATGTTCTGGTAGCAGGAATAGATTCTAGACCTGCGGATCTTAGATGTGCAAATTGTAAACATGAATTTACCTTAACTCCAAAAATAATCAAAGTCGAAATTAATTGCCCTGCATGTGATAGAGGATTGAGAATTCCGCAGCGACCTGGTGAGAGAAAATTACGATGCCCTGCATGCATGGAAGGATTCAAAGTTAATTTCTGAAATCCGTTTCTTTCAAAATCCTCAGAAACGCCATTTTGAGAGTGTTAAGAACTGTCGACATTAATTACCATGAGAAAACCGTTACAGTTTGGGGATGGGAACCCATGGCTACAGATGATGTGTCGGAGACCTTTCAGAGTACAGAGGCTGTTAAGCCATCTCTATCTGATTTGAGAGGTAGTGTGGTTGGCTCTTCAGTTGGCTCATTCGAAGGAACCGAGAAAGCCATAGATTCGTTAGATAAAGAGGCAGGAATCCGTTCTAAGTTAGATCGAGAGCGTCGTTTACGTCTTGCTGAACAGGCAGAAAGGTTGGCCAATATGCGTAGTGCTATGCGCAAAGCAAATGAGATAATTCACGATGAAGGATATAGGAGCCTTGAACTTTCATTACGTTCAGATTTAGAAGAGGAACTTTCCATTATAGAGCAGCAAGTTCTCGAAAGAGAAGAAGCAGTTCTAAAACAAGAATTGATGCTCCGTCTTGAAAGAGAAGAGAATCAACTCAAAGAAATGCTTTCCTTGGAGAGAGAACGAAGAATCAAGGTTTCACAACAAGAAATTCGAGAACGTCTTCGTCAAGATATGGATGATGAGTTTAATCGCCGTCAAGCATTCTTGTCTGAGAGAATGGAGATTGAGGCAGAACAAGCGTTCCAACGTCAAGTTAGGGATTTAGAATCTGAACTTCGAAAGGATATGGAAGAGCAACTCGGAGACGAGGAGAATTTACAGAAACAGCGAATCCAAGAAGGATTAGATGAGAGATTAGCTGAAAGGGAGATTCAGATTAGAGGTGCATTGCGAAATCGCCTTGAACAACAACTTCAGCAGAGATTGAAGGATCGAGAAACTAGACTTCGTGCTGAGTATGAGCGTAGAGCTCTACGAATGGAAGAGGACGTAGCCCAGGATATTCAATCAGAATTAGAGAAACGCCTCGTTGCAGAAACTCATCGTTTAGAGAATCGAATGCAGGAAGATTTGGAATTAGCAGTAGCGCGTAAGCGCGAAGAATTGAGATCTAGTGTTCTCAAAGCGCTTGAGACTCAGTATGCTGGACGTTTATCTGAAAGGAAGCAAAGACTTCGCGACCGCTTCGATATTAGTTTCCAACAAACTATCGATGATATCGAGGCAGGCCTTACTAGACAAATCGAAGGTGAATTAGATCGTAGAATCGAGCATCAATTCGAAACATATCGTCTCCAACGTGAAGCAGAGATTGGAAGTCAACTAGCTCGTTTCCGTCATGATCGTGAAAATGAACTCAGAAATGAAATGGAATCAGATCATGAAACTCGAAGAGCCAATTGGGTTGAACAGATTGAAGCCGAGTATTCAACGAGGGAAGAAGCGACAAAACGCCAGATTATGGCTGAGATTGATGCCCGATTAAGGAATGAAAGAATTTCACTTGAGACATCTTTGGATTTGGTTCGTCAAGAGACTGCTCTAGATTTGGAAGTAGAGATGGAGCAAAGATTGGGCGAGTTCAGAGAACAAAAAGAGCGTGCTGTAGTCGAGCAACTTGAGAGACAGATGTCTAAGCGTGAAGAGATAATGCGTAACAAGGCACTCATCGAAGTAAGACGAAGAGAAGCTGAAATGCGTGCAGAAATTGAGGCAGCATTAGCAGTTAAACGCCAAGAAATTAAGGAAAGGTTAGCTACACTTGAGGCCCGTTCTGATGAATTCAAGCAATTGGCTGAAAGTCGACTCCGAAAGGATATTGAAAAGGATTTGATTACTGATGAGGATCTAGAGAGAGAGGCACTAGTTGCACAGTTAGAAGCAAAGGAAGATGCTTCCGAAGAGGATGCTCGTCTCGCTAAGAGAGAAGCATGGATGGGTGCCTTAGGGTCTGCGAAAGTAAGAACACCAGCAGGTGCGGCCGGTATGCTAGGAAATCTTGGCACTCAGAATCAAGGAACAGCACTAGGTGGCCAAGCGCCTGGACTTGGTGCTGCAGCAATGACTGGTCTCAATGTACCAGGTCAACCAACTCCTTTGGGAGGAGGATTGGCAGCTCCAGTTCGATCCCCAATTGGGCAAGCACGTCCAATGACCGCTCTTGGTGCAGCAGCAGCTCAGCAGGATGGTTCAACAGCACCATTGGGTGCACGACCTTTGGGTCAATCTCCATTAGCCCCAGCTAGAGCACCAATAGGTAGTTCATCAGCACCATTGGGGGCTCCTCAAGCAGGGGCACCAGGATTCTTAGGTGCTCAACCTGAAATTGAAACAATTACTCCAGATGCTGAAATTGAACCAGATTCAATCCCTGAAGAAGTTGAAGAAATTGTTGTTGAAGCTGAATCAGGACCTCCTGGAGGAGGTCGAATGATCAAGAGTGGCGGCCCATCTGTGAAATCCCCTCCAGTAAAGGGGCCTCCTGGAGGAGGTCGAATGATTCGACAACCGGCTTCATCCACAGTAAAGGGCCCTCCGGTTAGAAAGACAATTCAGCCAGAATCAGAATCCATTATTCCTGAAGACTCTGAAAACATTGCAGAATTGGTTCCAGCATCAGATAGGCGTTTACTCACTCCAGTTTCTGAGAATCAAACTGCATCCATAAAGCCGGTAAAAACACTTCAACCAACCTCTGAAAAACCAGCATCAATTCGGCCTGTTAGGGTAATGAAACCAGCATCAACCGAAGAAGAATGATCTAAGCATTAGTCCGCCGGATTGATAGGCAAGGGACACTCTCCATGTCCATGCGTCATACAACAAGAAGCATCTTTCTTGTCGCGCTTTTACTCATTTCTCTCACAATTCCTCCATCTAGTGCTGCAGCTGGAGACCTTGGATTTGCTGAAGATATTGAAACACTCTCTGGGTCTTCAATAGGTTGGGCTGACCTTGGAAATGGAGATGTTGCAATTGTTAACGAAACAGGAAATATTACTGCAATGAAAGTGACAGGAAGTGAAGCGGGACAAGTCATTTGGACAGGAGCCCTCAATGTCACCGCTCTTTCAATGGCATATAGCCATGTAGATGGCCTGATTGCTGTAGGGCATCAAGGAGGAGCTGTAATCTATTCTACAGTTTTTGAAGCAATAATCTACTCTATTTCTAGGGGAGCAGTAGATTCATTGGATTTTGATCCTAGTGGAGATCTTTGGGTTTCAGATCGTTCTTCGAAAAATGCGATTGAATATAGTGATGGAGTAGCCACAGGAGCGGAGACTACCGCCCATTCAATTGGAATATCTTCAGTTGAAGTTACACCTCAAGGGAATGTTGCAACTGGTGGTAGAGATAGAACTGTACGAGTCCATGCTAACGATGGGAATCTAATCGGTGTTCTTTCAGAACCGAATGCAGAGGTTACTTCAATGATGGGAGATAGTGGTGGAAAATTGCATACAGTAACTAAAGATGGACAGTATTTGGTGTTTGAATCAGTCAACTGGTCCTTAATCCACTCATCTACACCTAGTCCCCCAACTGAATTAATTGGAATTTTTGATACTGGTGCAAATACTATTTCATTAGGAGGTTCAAACGGTCTTTTTCATATTGTGAATCAAACAAATGGCAATCAAATTCAGGCTCTCTCAAATGGAAATGGAGAGGTAATAGGAATATTGAATGGAGATGAAACTTCGTTACTGGTTCTAATGTCATTTGCTAGTTCTACTGATGTATTGCTCTTTGATATCGATACTGATGGCGATGGTATTGTTGATTCTCTTGATGCATTCCCTCTGGATGCGTCTCAGACATCAGACCGAGATGGTGACGGATATGGGGATTCTCCTACAGGAAATCTTTCTGATAGTTTCCCTGATGATGGTACCCAATGGGAGGATGCCGATTTGGATGGTTTTGGTGACAATCCAGATGGGATAAATCCAGATCTTTTCCCATCCAATTCTGATCAACATATGGATTCTGACTCTGATGGATATGGAGACTCAACATATGGACAAGATGGAGATAGTTTCCCTGATGATGGTACCCAATGGGCAGATACTGATGGCGATGGGTATGGTGATAATTTAGAGGGGACTAACCCAGATGCTTGCCCGGATGTTAGTGGTTCTTCAAATCAAGACAGACTTGGATGTCCTGATTTAGATGGTGATGGTTGGTCTGATGAGGGTGATTCATTTCCTTCAGAATCAACTCAATGGATGGATAGCGATGGCGATGGATATGGTGACTCTCAGCAAGGTGATAGGGGCGACGGATGTGCAAATGAAGCAGGAACAAGCACACGTTATTTACTCTACAATCCTGTAGAAGATAAGGTTGAGACAGTCTCAACATATGGGTGTCCAGATTCTGATGGCGATGGATATGCTGATGAGTCTGAAGCATATTGGGATTCAGATAATTGTCCTGGTTCTTTAGTTGGAAATTCGACTGAATGGTTAGATGAAGATAGAGATTGTTTAGGTTCCAAATCTGATTATGATGATCGTGATTTCAATGTTCAGACAGTAGAAGACTATTGTGAAATTAATGAGAATGATTCTGTTTGTCGGACTTTCGACAATGGTGAAGAAACTCAGATAATCGAAGAACCTCAGGATCAGCAAACAGATATTGCGGGGCAGTTAGCATCTTTTGCTCCAATAGGAGCAGCCATCGCGGTAACTATGTTGGTTGTAATTGGCGTCCTTTCTCTTGTGGGTCGTAGGATGAGCTCCAAGTCAGAAACTGATGAGGAGAAGTATACCCGACGTGGAGCTACCAAGGAGATTGAGACAGGCTCTGTAGAACAGATAGGCGGCATTATTGAGGACGAAAATTGGGATGACGA
>JASLJW010000128.1 GCA_030747885.1 Candidatus Thalassarchaeaceae archaeon | reverse complement strand
CTGATTGGCCATGGATGATGTGGACTATGGGAAATAATGGTCGCTACATCTCAATGCTGATGGTTCCCTGCTTCCTCCTATTATTTCGGATTCAACAAATAAATTCTGAATCATATACTCCACTAATGCCGGGAATCCGATCCAAATCCATGCTAGTAGGAATCTGCCTAATTATCCCTCTATCGTTACTCACTGCGATTCATGGTCAGACTATGTGGACAGATGATGCTGCTGAAATATTATCAGAAAACATGGAAAAGGGGGATGATTTCCTGTTTGTCCACGAGGCAACACTAGGAATGCACTATCTCTATACCTTCCATACTCAAATTGAAGACGTTAGTGAAAGAGAAATTACTGGACATTGGCGTGCACCCAATTCTCAATGGGAATCTGAATTTTTCTCAGAAGAAAACTGGGTGAATCGCGGAAATTTATCTTCCGTTCAATGGATTGTCCTTTCACCTGGAATTGAATGGAATGAAATCCCAGAAGGGTGGGATTACATCTCTGGTCAAGCCGATTTCATGAATGGAGGAGGAGAATGGAAGATTTACACTACAGGAAGCAATATGGAAATTCTGAATCAATCATGAATTTCTACTGATTCTAACAAAGTATTACGCTCCTTTTGGAACCATTTCAATCGCCGTTTAGATGGCGTTGGAGTTTCCTCATCATTTGTTGAACGTAGTATAGTTGGAAGAAAACGATCTGGGATTATTTGTAATGGCATTACAAATGCTGCAACGCCCAAAATCATCTCTGAACCCGGAATACTAAAAACTCGCAATGGGGGAATAAAAGTTCCAGCTAATGCAAACTTCTTCACAGCATTTCGTCGTTCTTTCCTCGATGTCCTTCTTCCGAGTTGTATTTTGTAAATCGTCAAAAAAGCATCTTTCAAATCCAATGATTCATCTTTTACTAAATCCCAACCTTCCGTGAGAGATTCACCCCATGCTTCTGGATCCTTTGCAACGCGCACTATTTCAGCACGCTGCTCCTTTGTTGACAACGCTTTCAGGCGTCTGGTTCCTTTCAAAGCATAACTACCAAAAGAAAGCCACCTGAAACGACGTTTGCCTTCACCCATGCCCTATCGAAGGATTAGGAGATATTGGGGTTGTCGATAATCAGTTACGTTCATTCTGAATCTTGGAACGGACTGACTTACATTCCTTGGCTAAATCTGAAAGTGCCTTCCTCAATCTACGACTCGCGGCATCTGTTCCACGGTCATGCTTTGCAGCATCCGCAAGAGATTCGGTCAACATTCCAATCATGTTCTCAATATCACCTGTAACGGGCATAATTGGCGCTACGAAAACTCCTTCTAAATACTTGTCAATATGAGTTCAATAGTTGATGGTTGATGCTGCCCCCGTACCAAGCGTGAAATACAGTTACTACTGCCCATAAACAAGGAATGGGAGTGAATCAGAATGGATTGGTATACTCGCCGACCTCCTGTCGAATCCTCCGACCCCCAACATACAGATGAATGGAAAGATTCTATTCGACAGGTAATTGAACAATTAGGAATGGAAGATGCTGAACAAATTCTTCTAGAAACCTTGGCTGAAGCGAAAAGGAATGGAATTGATATTCGCCCAGTTTCTACACCATATCTAAACACAATTCATTCTGATGAACAACCTACTTACCCAGGTAATCTTTCTATTGAATCAACAATACATGGTATTCTTCGATGGAATGCAATGATGATGGTAACCAAAGCTAACAATGAAATTGATGGAATTGGTGGGCATATCTCAACATATGCCTCAGTAAGTACTCTATGGGAAGTAGGAATGAATCATCATTTCAAGGGGAATGATGGGAAATTTGGAATTGGTGATCACATATATTTCCAAGGGCATGCAAGTCCCGGAATTTATGCTAGGGCTTGGTTAGAAGGTAGATTGACTAAAGAACAAATAGAAAATTTCCGACAAGAAGTCGGTCTTGAGGGGTTATCTTCGTATCCTCATCCAAGATTAATGCCTGAATTTTGGGAATTTCCAACAGTAAGTATGGGATTAGGAGGTATGTCTGCAATACATCACGCAAGATTCAATCGTTATCTCAATGATCGTGGCCTAGCTGATACGAGCGACAGTACAATTTGGTATACTATGGGAGATGGTGAATCTGACGAACCTGAATCTCTATCTGAAATTGCTTTGGCATCTCGAGAAGGATTGGATAATCTAGTTTTCATCATTAATTGTAATCTTCAGAGACTAGATGGGCCAGTAAGGGGAAATGGAAAGATTATCCAAGAATTAGAAGGTAGATTCAGTGGCGCTGGGTGGAATGTAATCAAATTACTATGGGGCAGCAAATGGGATCAATTATTCAAACATCCAAATGGAAAACACCTCATTCGAAGATTAAATGAATTGGTAGATGGAGATGAACAACGCATTCTTACTGGAGATGCATCAATCATTCGAAATGAATTGTTTAACACTGCTGAACTTACTACACTTATTGAAGGATGGAGCGATTCTGAATTGCTTTCTTTAACTGAAAATCTTGGGGGTCACGATATGGAAAAGATTCACGCTGCCTTTGCATCTGCTAGAGCAAATAAAGGAACACCTACTGTAATTCTTGCTAGAACAATCAAAGGGTATGGACTTGGTGCGGGATTTGCAGGAAGAAATACTACTCATCAGAAGAAAAAAGCAGACAAAGATGCAATGATTCACATGAGAGATATGATTGGACTTGAATTCTCAGATTCAGAATTAGAGTCATATCCCTTTGTAGAGCCAGGTATGATGCCAGAAATTGAAGAATATATACTCCAAAGAAGAGAACATCTAGGAGGTTCGATACCTCAAAGAAAAACATCAGATAAGTCATTAGTCATTGATTCTGATGTATTTTCTGAATTCAATGAAGGAACAAAGGGTGCATTGGAGGTTAGCACTACAATGTCATTCGTGAAAATACTTAGAGGACTGATGAAAAATAAGGAAATTGGTTCCAATATTGTATTGATTATTCCTGATGAAGCCCGAACCTTCGGAATGGATCCTCTATTTTCTGAATTTGGGATTTATCATCCTGAAGGGCAATTGTACAAGCCTGTTGATCATAAAATGTTGATGAAATATAAAGTGAGCAATGAAGGGCAAATAATTCAGGCCGGAATCAATGAAGCGGGCGCTATGTCGACATTTATTGCAAGTGCAATGTCATATGCAACAGCAGGAATTCCCACGATTCCATTCTATACGTTCTATTCCATGTTTGGATTCCAACGCGTTGCAGATCTAATTTGGGCGGCAGCGGATGGAAGAGCGAGAGGTTTTCTGATGGGCGCAACATCTGGAAGAACAACTCTGAATGGCGAAGGCCTTCAGCATCAAGATGGTCATTCATTGCTTATGGCACATACAAATCCAGCTGTAAGAGCATGGGACCCTGCGTTTGCATACGAAATTGCAATAATAATCAAACATGGAATCAATGAAATGTATGTTGAAAACAAAGATGTTCTGCATTACATTGCTCTATACAATGAAAATTATTCAATGCCAGCAATAATAGACGAAAAAGAGGATACAGAAGGAATACTGCGAGGGATGTATGGGTTTAGGGATTATTTGTCAGTGGATGGTAAATTAGTAGAATTTGATGAAAAGCATTCTGTTCAACTCCTAGGTTCTGGGCCTATAATGCAAGAAGTATTGAAAGCAGCAGAATGGTTGATAGAAAAAGGAATTACGTCTAGGGTTTGGTCAGTCACATCTTATGGGGAATTGCATAGAGACGCCTCTGAAAATGAAAGAATTCAAAGATTATCTGGGTACCAAGTTTCTCAATCAGAAAATGAACTTTCATGGGTCGAAGCGATGTTAGATAGCATAGATTCGTCAGTTGTTGTAGCAGCTTCAGATAATATTCGAGCAGTCCCTGAACTTATTCGCCCTTGG